>CAZLRN010000079.1:0-13086 GCA_964561715.1 uncultured Spirochaetales bacterium | reverse complement strand
ATGCTGTCTCCAATGGAAAGCCCTACGGCACCACCGCCAATCAACTGAGGGACTGTCACGAGCACAGGAAGCCCTTTGTCCGCACCAATCCCTATCATGGTTCTTTTATCTGCACCCCATCCGGCTACCTCTTCGAAGGGCATCCCGTATGTCCGGGCTATAGAGAGGATATCTTTAGCAAGCAGCTCTGTTCGTAAACCCATCGGATAGGCCATATTTCCGGCTGCCTTGATGATCACGTCACCTTCTACACTTTCAGCCTTGCTCAGCAACTCCTCATCAAGAATCATCTCCTCTCGCAAGCGCTCGAGATCTTGCTCTTGAAGAAGCGTGAACTCGAAGACATTACCTTTTGGCAGGAGACGGCCGTCAACCGACGAACCCAGTTTGCTTGCATCGATCCGTTTGACTTTGTCGAGACCGCCGGCCATCTCGTGGGCGATAACGGCTGAGCTTGTCGTCACGCTGTCGACAATGCCTCTGTGCATAAGGTGCGCTACTAAAGTCGTGACCCCCTCGTGAATGTTGGGCCCACTGCCCGTCACAACCATGACTTTGCCGCCGTTCTTTTTTGTATCAACAATAGCAGCAATGGCCTCATCCAGTGCCCTTCTTGATTCTTCATCTAGTTCGTCGTAATAGCAATTTAGCAGTTTCGAATTTATTTGCATTTTGTAACCTTCTCCGAGTCCAGGATGGCTTTGCGGGTTTCGTGTTGAACGATGTATGCAGCTGGCTCTATACTACCTCATTTTGCGGGAGAAAGGGTAATTCTTTTGCTTCCTGTATCCTTCGTCGCACCGGATTGAATCTCCGTCGGGTCTTCTACCCCGCGGGAAAACACCAGTTCGTAGCAGTGAGCTGTCTGATAGCTGATTATTCTATTCCCGCTAAAGTAAGCATTCGTTTCAATCGAAATTTTTAGCATAACCGCCAAATACGGAGAGAATTCATGAAAACGTTTTTGGAAAAAGCGGAAATCCTGTTGGTTGAAGACGAATTCATCGTTGCCTCTGACATCAAGGAGCGAATCGAAGAGATGGGCTACAGCGTGTGCTCCATATTCAGCTCCGGCGAAGACGCATTGGAGCAGGCGAGTCTTCTCACTCCTGATTTGGCTTTGGTCGATGTCAAGTTGAATGGGGGAATGGATGGCATCGATACGGCCCTGGGATTGATGGCTATAAAGCAAATTCCAATCATCTTCCTCACCGCTTACGCTACGGACACTATGGTGGCGCGAGCTAAACGGGTCGATCCTATGGGATATATTGTTAAGCCCTTTAAAGACCTGGAACTGAGAGCTATGATCGAGATAGCGCTTTACCGGGCGACACAAGAAGAACGGTACAAAACAGCTGCCCGGAGTCTAGAGATC
The DNA here is from genome assembly GCA_964561715.1 of uncultured Spirochaetales bacterium. Taxonomy (GTDB): domain Bacteria; phylum Spirochaetota; class Spirochaetia; order SZUA-6; family CAZLRN01; genus CAZLRN01. Next base: position 11,708 of record CAZLRN010000079.1, on the reverse strand, counting down.
TTCCAAAAACTCATACCGATTTGCTCTTTTTGCAAGTGCATACGCGATGATTCCGGGAATTGGCGTTCGGTTGATCATTATCTGGAAGAGATGCTTAAAATTCAGTTTACCCACACGCTATGCCCCGAATGCGCAGAGAAGCACTACAACGTCTAGCGAAGCAGCGCAGCAATCGCGGATTTAGACTTGTAACCTCTTTTTGGGGTGTTCCTATTCTCCGATTAATGAACGAACTATTTCCTTAAATTGCCTTCCACGATCAAACTCGTTCTGAAACATCTCGAAGGAGGTGCACGCCGGTGAGAGAACAACGGAGGTGCCCTTTGCTGCCTTCTGAAGTGCGCAGGCAACTGCCTCGCGCATCGAACCATAGGGCCCCTCATACGGAAGTGCGATTTCCTCGAGCAACCGAATCATCTTGACTGTACCGCTTCCCTTAAGAAGAATGATGTGCTCTGGAATGTGCATCATCTCACGGAGGGGTGAGAAATCGAGATTCTTATCGGTGCCTCCTGCTATTAGAACAAGTGGCGTTGGAATGCTCTTGAGCGCTTCTACTGTGGCATGGGGGATTGTGGCAGCCGAGTCATTGTAGAAGCGTCTGCCGTTATGCTCTGCAAACAACTCCAGCCTGTGCTCGATTCCCTCGAACTTCCCCATGCTTCTGCATACGACTTCCGAGGCGACACCAAAGAGGCGTAAAGCCAGGCTGCTGGCGAGCAGGTTTAATCTGTTATGAGGTCCTAGGAGATTCAGCTTATCGGGGAGTATCTTTTCCTCTACACCTCCTAGGCGCACAAAAGCTCTGTTGCCGCTCAGATAAGCGCCTTCCCGTTTTTTTGGCAGCGGTCTGCTCGAGAACGTGAATGCCTCTGCCTTTGTTTCTCGTGGAAAAGAGCGTTGGTGCGGATCGTCACCGTTGAAAACAGCATAACTGCTCTCCGTCTGGCTTTCGAAGATGACTTTTTTATCTGAGATGTATTCCTTCATGTTTGTGTAGTGGTTCATGTGATCGGGATATATGTTGGTGATCAGCGAGACGGTGGGTTTGAGTATGTTCTTTGCCCTAAGATCGGCGAGCTGCCACGATGATAGCTCCAGCACCACAGGATCCTCCGGAGTGAGCTCATCTATAAATGTCAGGGGCGATACTGTAATGTTGCCTCCCAATCTTGCACTCGGGTGATTCGCTTTCAATCCGTGATGAATGGCCGATGATACCGTGGATTTGCCCTTGCTTCCCGTAACAACGATGTAGGGATTGGCAACCTGATTGAGAAAGATCGAGATATCCGTTTCAATTGGAATTCCTTTCGAACGACTGAGCTCGAGAAAGGGGGAGCTGGCTGGAACTGCAGGATTTTTAAGCACCAGATCGGCTTCAGAGAAATCTTCTTTTCTGTGCCGACCGAGAACGAGGTTGACAGGGCAGGGCTTGAGTTTTTCCAGTGAGGATCTGAGTGATTCTTCGCCTTTGAGATCAGTAATTGTCACATCTGCACCCCGAGTGGCGAAATAAACTGCAGAAGCCACCCCGCCTCCATGAAGGCCCAGACCCATGACTGTGACCTTCAGGTGTTTGAAATTATTCAACAAGTGTTTCAACTTTGAATTCTCTCATATCATTTTGATTGAGGTAAGTCTCTATCTTTATGTCTTTAAAGACCAGATCCCAATATCTGGGCACATCTTTTTTGAGATTCTGGAAAAACTCCATCTCTTCTGAGAATTGGCTGTCTCGCAGCTGCTCCTGGATATCCTCCATAAAGGGAGTGAGAAACTCAAGCGCCCGAATGAGATGAGAGAGGCTTGAGTCTCGATATTCCGGTGAAAGATCTGCGACATTCTCACATATGGTCTTGTATCGGCATACAAATGGATAAAAAGGATATAGTCTTACGCCTTTTGGAACAAGAAGCTTTGTGAAAAACTTGGTCAAATCATCATCCATCCAGATGCCTTTCGTGAAGTAGCCGCGTCCGGTTTCGCCGATCCACGTATCCGAAAGAGTCTGCTTGATACGGAAGCTCTGTGTTCCAGTGCGCTCCGTCGCGATTTCGTCCAGAGGGATAAAGAGACCTTCCAGAAAAAGGCTGCTGGTTCTGTATCGAGCGGTCCTGTCGTTGCTGCCTTTCTCGACCACCTCATCTTCCTGAGTGCGGTAAAAGAGGTCGATCGTTAGAAAATAGAGACAGCTCTGCCCTCCAACTCGATAATGCTTGAAAAAACGAGGTTTCAGCACCTCGAAAGGATTGAAGGCGTAGGAGAGATCGCTGAATAGATCTGGAACCAGTGAGAAGAGCTGCTCGATCACATATCTTATGCCAGAGAGGTACTCATCGGTGGGAGTCTTTTTGTTGACATCGTGGTGGATTGGAAGATGCGGAACTGTGAACACAGATCCGAGCTTGATGAAATACTCTTCGTTTTGATTGAAATGGCGGGTGTAGGGAACCCCTATCCGAGGTGGTGATGAGATGATGGAGTTTATCTCACTGTCACTGTAATTGATGTCTATGAACTGTGAGATAGGTTCCATTCAATAGATCAATCCTAATTCTCTAGGGGAATGCTCTCCAACCGATCCATCCGGAATATTACCCAATCCTTCTTGTCCTGCTTCATGAAGAGGCGATCTTTGACCTTGAAGCCCGTGTAAAGCTTTTCACCTGCAATGGGTCTCGTTTCAGTAAGTTTTCTGGACCATCGTTCGTAGGTCACCGTATAAACCGGCTCTGGTTCGCCTCTCTCTTCGGTGATATTGAGATCGATGACTCCGTAGACGAAGAGAGGAGCCGCCAGTTCGGGTCTACCGTCTTCTTCCCATTTGTCAGCCGGAATGAGAAACGATCTTCCCTCATAAGCCAGGGTCTGCTTCGATATAACATAGAGATGTACAACCTCGTTAATATCGGATTTTCCGGCTCCCTTGATGACGCAATCCTCCATGGTCATATGATCCAGGGAGTTAATGCTGGTGTAGTAGGCTCTAACGACCTGTTCAGGGGTATAACCCTTTGTGACTCGCGGGGCAAGAGCGTTTTTGACAAAGCTTCCGATCACAAATCCGGCTACGACAACGATAATTGAAACGATGAGAACGAGCCTTCCATTCTTCTCCCAAAAAAGCTTTTTCTTGAATGCCTTTGCCGTTTTTTCTTCTTGTTCCTGAGCCCTTGTCAACAAGAGCTCCCGCTCCTCCCGGGAGACTTCGCGAAAGATCCCGTTTTGAATCCAGGAGGTGATGATTTCATTCCAATTTTCGAGAGTGTAGTTCTCCGCTTTGTTAAAGGTGTTCATGATTGCATCGGAAGCTTCCTTTTTCAGCTCCGGCCTGATCAAGTGAGGAGAAACGACATCCAGATTTCTGATTTTTGCCCGAACGTCATCCTGAGTCGTGTCGGCAAAGGGATACTTGCCGGTAAGGATCTTGTAGAGCAAAATGGCGATCGTAAATCCCGATCTCTCTTCACCCTTGAGGTAGGGATGAGTGATGATTTCGTAAAAATTGATACGGTAATCTTCGGAGCGGGAGTTACGGATATTCGACATAATGGGACGGGGGAAAAAGAAGATACCCCCCTCTTTGAGAAAAAGCACGCTGTCGCTTTCGAAACTGAAGAGATCGAAGGATCTGTCTTTGAGGAGTTTGAGCGATTCGACAAGTGATTTTATATAGGGGAGGGCTTGTTGCGGTTCGAGGTCCAGGACTTCGTTAAGTGCTATGCCCTCCATGTAAGGCCCGTAGAGACAAACCTGCTCGTTGATTCGAGTGAATCCGATAAAACGCCACTCTTCGATAGCATTGTCTCTCACTATCCATCCAGGTTGATTTTTGAGGCTCGTTAAGGCTTTAAGCGCATGGTGGCCGCCGCTGACTCCGGTCGGAATTCCCAGAAAGGTTTCGTCTTTCTGTTTGAAGGAGATATATCTTTCGCCGATTTGCGTCGTCATATCACTCATAGATAGCCCTCTATAAACTACTAAAAATGCCCTGGAGCATCAAATAATCTATCGAACTCATCACCGAAACAGGCTCCAAGTTGCCCTAAAGCGTTTTCCTCATGACGTTTGGAAGATACAGGGACTTACTGACGAGATTGCCTACTGCTCTCGAAGCCCCAGCTCTCTTTCATTAAACACCAGAGCCGTGAAGATTTCAATCTCTGTCGTAGGATCCTTCCAGCAATTACCGGCCAGGCCAGCCTTGTAGCATGTGTTCGTCAAAAAAGTCTCCCGATCCCAGTTGTACTCAGTCGCCACTTGAGGAAGCAGGAGGCCGGATCGGTATCCCTGCCTCATAAGGATTCCATGCTTGCCTACTTCGATTTTTTCTATGTCGTCGACGGGTACGAGAGGTGAGAGGACCGAAATCTCGATTTCGATTCTCTCCCATTCCTCTCTCCGTAGAGGTGCGAAACGGGTGTCTTGAAACGCGCTGGCTCGAGCCGCATCGGCTACAAGCTGGATGAGAGGCTTTGGCGCAGTGAGGTACCCGATGCAACCCCTGAGCTTTTCAGCTTTGTGCAGGGTTACAAAGACACCGCAGTGCTGTTGAAGGGTTGCTGTCTCGGCGATGGCGGGGGCTTCGCCTGCACCTATGCTCTCTCCTATGGCTCCTCGAGCCAGTTGGAGCAGAGCGATTTTTTCTTCTCGCGTTAGTGTGAACTCCATTTTAGTGCACAGTCTCCCTATGAAATGATATCGAAGAGTAATGCACGACCGCATCCCGAAAAGGGCCACCCGATTTTGAGCTACTTTCCTTCAGAATCTCTGCGCGATGTTTCCCATCGATTAGAGAAAGCACAATGGCAACGCATTGAGCTCCGCAAGCCGCAGTCAAACCGTTGCGCCTGGACTCGATGATTTTTCGAGCGTCTCCCTCTTTTATAAGCTCCAGAAGTGATAGCCTCCCGTTTTCGAAGGACTCGATGGGTCCCGTAGCTCGATATGATCCCATGTTCGTTGTGGCTACAACGAGCGTATTCTCCAAGTCACTCGCGAGGGCGTCCCAAAGCGCCAGATTGATTCTTTCGATATCCCTGATGAGTACGTCTCCGACCAAGATGGGAAGCAGTGCCGCATCCGGAAAGAGCCGCTGAATAAAGGGAAGTTGAACCTCGATGCTGTGCTCTTCTTCAAAGGCCTCATCGCCATAAGAAAAACCGAAATTCCCAACCAGCAGTTTTTTGCAGGACTTTTGATTGATTCTCACAGCGCCAAGGGGTGTCTCGAAGGCTTGCACATTCGGCAGATAGAGCACATGCGATGGTTCGCGGTGAAGAGGAGCCAGTAGGATTATGTTGTTGATATGTCTTGCAGAAGCTGCTTTATAGGCTATGGCAAGCAAATCTCCGGCATACTGGAACGCCGCGTGGGGTGTGATGAGGGCCGAAGCATCAAGAGCAATCGGACAGGCGTTCTCCAGCAGAGAATCGACCGCTCGCTTCAGCTCTTTTTGACCACGGGGATAGAAAAGGCCGTCAACGATAGGCTGGCGAGTCTTTTTGCTATCATACGACTGCATCTTTGCTGATGCTGGCATCTACCTCAGTATGATTGATATGATGCAGGAGTTCAAGATCTTACCTTTTGCAATCGCTCCAGCCGTTTTGGATCGAGATAGACAAAGAGGTTCTTTTCGCTCGTGGGGATTACCAAGCCGGGTTTTCCGCCTTTAGCGCGTCGCAGATATTTGACCTGAGTGTAGTAGATATCTCCCTGTCCGGAGTTTTTGGCTTTGGAATAAAAAAGGGCAAGGTTCGCGGCATCCAGCATCGTGTCGAGAGGAACGTTCACGCCCCCCCTTGCGCTGGTTGATTTTGAATGAGGCTTCACAAAAACATATGCTCCTGGATAGTCTCGACAGTGGAACCAATAATCATTTCCATTAACGTAGTGGCGAAGGAGGGATTCATTGTCCCTCGAGGTTCTGCCAACAATGATACGAAAGCGATTCGATTCGAAAGTTATGCCCGGCGTGCGGACTTTTTCTGTTCTTTTCTTCTGATTGCTTTTTCCAAGGATCCGAAGGGCATTGATGTCCTCCTCATTGTCGATGCGGCTTTTTTTCTTTTTGATTTCCTCCAAATTCGACAGTAGAGACGTTTTGTCCTGCTCGATCTTGTCCGCGTTTCTCTTGGCACGGCGATACTTCTTGTAAAAGTTTTCGGCGTTCTGCATTGCTGAGAGCCGGGGATCGAGCTCGATTTCAACAGGTCGGTTTCGATTATAAAAATCTTTAGTTTTGAGCCATTTGTCTCCTTGACTGATTTTGTGGAGAGAACCCTTGATAAGGTCGCCCTGCTCTCGCCATCTCTCCGCTTCGGCGTACTCTTTTCTCCTCTCCTCCAGCTGTTCGATCTTCAGGAGAATGAAGTTCTCATGCGATTCGAGTGCTCGCATGATGTTACGTTTGAGTTGCTGACGTTCTGACTGTTCTTCGATATCGAAGAAGTGCTTCTCGATCTTCTCATTGAAGTCTCCGCTTCCGGGAAGTTCCCTGATGCTGTACCGATCCTGATTTCCATGATTGAGCTTGCCTCCGAGCTTGTCTCCTGCTTCGGGGGCGAAGAGCCTACCGGAGATCTCATTTCTTTTAGGGCGCCTGTAGAGAGCATCTAGAATTCGATTTTCGGCATCGGTAAGAAGTATGTTTGCCGCATTGGCCCAGAGCCTGATCCAGAGCAAATAGTCTTGTTCCCCTTTTCTTATTTTGAGTTTTATGATTCTCTCTCCGTCGATCTGGTCGGCAGAGAGAATTCTTCCTCCCTTGATGTGAGCGCGGAGGAAGGTGATAAAACGTTGTGGGCGGGAGGGATTTTCTAGCTTTCGTGTCAACCGGTGCATCCGGCAGTGGGGATTGGCCACCGATAGGTAAAGCTTATAGGCCTTGGGGCTCCCATCTCGATTGGCATAGAGATCCAAGACGATGCTCTTGTAGTCGGGCCCATGAATCTGCCTGACCATGCTGCCGGGCAGGTCCAGCTCTGAGAGAATAAGATCGATCTCTTTCCAGTTGAGCGCCATTTGAGATTCCTTGAGGCTTAGTTGGCAGTGAGATAGCTACGGAGAAAGACATCAGCATCCTGTTCTGAGAAGAAGATAAGAAACACTTTCTCCGGGAGTGTGTGGGAATCCAAGTAACCTTTGATCGTTTGATAAGCCAAAACGGCCGCCTTGTCCTTGGGAAAGCCGTAGACACCTGTTGAAATAGCCGGAAACACGATTTGCATTGCGCCGATCTTTTCGGCTTGCGCGAGGCTCTCCAAGTATGCACTCCTCAGAAGGTCCGGCTCCCCGGAACCTCCACCATGCCAGACCGGACCGACTGTGTGAATGACATAGCGGCACGGCAGTGATCCGGCTTCTGTTACGACAGCTTGCCCTGTCGGCAGTCCGTCAGGATAGCTCTCCTTGCGGATCGCTTTGCAGGCCTCCAGGATGGCAGGCCCTCCCTTTCTGTGGATAGCGCCATCGACTCCGCCCCCGCCCATAAGAGATGAGTTGGCGGCGTTTACAATAGCATCGACCTTTTCGCTGGTGATGTCCCCGACTTTGACTCCAAAACGGTTTTCGACCAACCAAGTAATTTCTTTCATAGGAGCTCATGGTAGTAGACAGCCCGTGCTCAGTCAAGGCGAGTCGGAGAATCCTCGCTCGAGGCTCCAAGGGAGAAGGCTCCGAGAGGAAAATACTGCCTGATCTCACATATCATGTAGAATGATCCTGTCACAAGGATAGGGAGGGAATTCTTTGAAAGCTCCAGGGCCTTTCTCAGAGCCTTCGCTGGATCTTCGATAAGGTAGATTTTCGGCTCGAATGAACGGAAAATATCAAAGACCTCCTGGGGGTCGTTGGGCTTGAAACGGCCCGGCTTAGAGATGATGATTGACGAAAAGTGGGGTGCCAGCAACTCGGCCATGTGGCGGTGATCCTTGCCGCTGACCGATCCGAATATGAGCACGCCCTTGCGCGGATACATTTTAGTGTAGGACTCGAGAAGCCGCCTGATCGCTAGAGGGGTGTGAGCGCCGTCCAGCATAACCATAGGCTCTGTGTTGACAACCTCCATTCTCCCCGGAAGGATCGCTCGCTCGAAACCCTCATGCAGAGCAGAAAACGGCAGCGATGGGAGCATCTTTGACACGGTCAGATACACCAATGCCGCGTTTTCAGCCTGAAAAATCCCCCTCATAGCGAGTGATATATCCACAGGATCCTCACCTTTTATCTGCATCGTTAAGCGCGTACCGTCGGATCTGAGTTCCACTTCTAGGAGGGAGGCTTCATCTTCGAGAAAATAGAGGGGAGCCTTCCGCTCTTGGCAAATCTCTCTGAATATCTTTTTCACAGACTCTGTCTGATAGCCGCAGAAGGCCGGTATTCCGGGCTTGATGATGCCAGCCTTTTCTATAGCTATCTGCTCAATGGTTTCTCCCAAGAGCTCGGTGTGCTCCAAGTCGAGGGGCGTCAACAGGCTCGCCTCAGGGATGACAACATTCGTGGCGTCCAGCCTCCCTCCTATTCCCGTCTCCAACACCGCATATTCACATTTGGTTTCGCGGAAGATCATAAAGGCCAGCAAAGTCAATAGCTCAAAGGTTGTCGGCGGGAAGTCGCCTGGGAGAGCCGAAGCAAGCGCTTCGATTGTATCTTTGATCTTGTTAGCCAGCTCGACAATCAAAGGCTCTTCTGGGGGAGAGAGGGAGACGTTGATGCGCTCGAGGTAAGAGGAGACATGAGGAGAGGTATACAGCCCGGTCTTTAGGCCGTTGGACTGGAGAATGGAAGCGAGCATCACGGCTGTCGATCCCTTGCCCTTGGTACCGGCAATATGAAATGATTTGAATCTCCGATGCGGATTGTCGAAATGGCTCAGCAGCTCTTCCATTCGATCGAGGCGGAAGCTTCTCTGACGGTTCGTCAGCTTCACCTTCTCCAGGTTTGTGAAGGATTCAAAATAACCGAATGCGGCATCGGCACTTGTAATAGGGGCTAGTCTGTCTTTCATCATTGCAAACGATATGGTATAGCGCGGCCATTTGCACGTCAACGGCAGTCGATTCGAGTGTGGACAACTTGCCCTCCCGCTGTTATATTGGTGTTAACTGCAGTTTCGAAGCCACCTGTTTTGCCGGTGGTCATAAATATCGGCTGTGCCTTTTAGGCTTCGAAACTGCTTGGTAAAAGCCATCGCAACGGCGCACCGCTGCTTTCCAGGTGGTCTTTTACAAGGCGCCGTACCCAAGAGGTAAGGGAGAGGTCTGCAAAACCTTTATGCACCGGTTCGATTCCGGTCGGCGCCTTGCGAAAAGCTTTCGACGTTTCTCAAAACCAAGGCATGGGGATTCCTCCGACGGGAGGGGAGGGGGGAAGATAGTCCTATCGGGCGAAAATTTCATAGAGAGTATCAAGAGTCTACTCAAGTGCTGAATTTATTGGAGTCGATTACCGAAAATAGAAATAAGTCAACCGTGACGCCTGTAATTCAAAAGAGGTGTGATATAATATTGACCGTGAGAGGATCGATTAAAGGTACTTTGAAATTGGCAAGTCATTAAGAGGGGAGAGGTGATGACAGAGGAGAAGTACAGAGAAGAAATCGAAAGCCTCATATACGACGCTCCAACAAGCAATCCGCCAAACTGGCCCAAGTGGCAGCTGCCTTCCAGAAAAGACGGAGAGAGCTTCGAGAGCCATCTATGCCGACTCAGGCAATTTAAAGCGGGCTACTTTGAACGCGTGAAAAAGCTGGAAGACGGCATTTCCCTCTCCTGGCTCTGATCAACTAGCCATCCCACTCATTTTCAACTCAAATTTTCAACTCAAAGTGCTACCGCCCTCAACCGGCACTTAGACATCGGATACAATTCTGATATAGTGCTGGTATGAGTATTAGAGACTATGTATTCGACCTGCCCCTTTTCGATGACCACGAGCATCTCTTCTCTCTTCCGATTCTCGAATCGGAGGAGGACTCCTATCGGACCTTTGCAGGTTACGCCACCGCTGATCTCAGCGTGTCTTTGGGCCCTGGCAAACCGGGAGAAAAGGTTTTCCCGACGGAATTTGGACCGGAGTATGACAGAGTGTTCTTCGCCGCCTGGGAGAAATCCCGAAATACCGGTTACTGTCGTGCCATCGAGCGAGCCTGTCGTGATATCCTCGGACTCGAGTATTCGCTGGCAAAAGCAGAGAAAATCGGGGAGAAACTGGGCGAGTTGAAGCGGGGCGGGGCTCAAAAGCTCATGGAGCGGATGCTGCGGGATCGAGCAGGAATATATAGGGTCATCAATGATGCCATTAACACCCCCGAGCAGACTGGCGCATCACTCTATCCGGAGTTTGTTTATAACAACTACCGCGACGATCAGCTGCTGGTCGCCTTGAATCGGGACACCATTCTGGAACGTGAGGCGCGATGGAAGCGCAGCATCCTCACACTGGACGGCCTGGTCGAAGGATTTATGGAATCCATCTCCAGGTGCATCGAAACCGGAAGGGTGACATCCTTCAAGATAGGACTGGCCTATAACCGGGATCTCGACTTCGGGTATCCTACGAAATCCGAGGCGGAGCGGGTTTTCAACCGCATGATGCACCTCGAGCGGGGCGAAAAGGTGTTGAGATGGTACGAGAGGCTGGACATGGTGTCTGGCGAAGACATCGCGATTCCGGTTATATCGGGCAAGGAGCTTCGCCCCCTACACGACTACCTCGTGCATGTCTACGTCAAGAGAGCCAGTGACGAGGGCCTTCCTGTTCAGATCCACACAGGATATCTGGCCGGCATCCAGAGAGATCTGCGCAACATCGATCCCATGCAGTTGATTCCCCTTCTGCTCCGATATCAGCACACCCGCTTCGATCTCTTCCATGCCGGTTGGCCCTACACCGAGCAGTTGGGCACCATCGGCAAGAACTTTCCAAACGTCTGGATCAGTCTCTGCTGGGCTTGGACTATGAATCCGATCGTGATGGAGCGGACCCTGGATTCATGGTTGGATTGCGTGCCTTACAACAAAATCATCGGGTTTGGCGGAGACACCAAGCATCCCCTGGCTGCCTATGGCTATGCCATGCAGGCCCGAGAGGGCTTAGCCAGGGTCTTCGAGAATCGCCTGGCCCGGGGCGATATGGACGAAAAACTGGCGCAGGAAGCCGCAAGAGCGGTGATGCTCACCAATGGCTGTGAGCTGCACGGTCTGCCGGTGCCCTGATCCGAAGACAGGTCGAAAGTTCATCTGGCAGCAAAACACCGAGGAGATTTAGAAATGAGACCCAATGTTCTAGTCATCTTCGCTGATCAGATGAGATCCGATGCCATGGGCTGTGCGGGGAATCCGATCGTAAAGACTCGAACTTGGATCGCTTGGCGAAAGAAGGGGTGATTTTCGATAACGCCTACACGCCGGATCCGATCTGTGTGCCGGCCCGAGCCGCGCTGACTACGGGAAACTATCCCCACAAAAGCACGGGAGCCAAAGAGAACCGCGGCAGAATACGGGATGATCAGATCAAAAGTCGTTGCTGAGGCGAAGTTCGAAGCGGACACGATGGGCTGGAGATGGTACTGAGCCGTTTTTTGGCGTGTTGCCGTCGATCGGGGTTGAATTGCTGAAGACGACCGCAACCTAGAATTCGCAAGCATCGAGTGATCTTCTATTTCTGTAGTGCATCCACTCCCAGCCCGGAGGCCTGCAAAA
>CAZLRN010000078.1:0-13150 GCA_964561715.1 uncultured Spirochaetales bacterium | reverse complement strand
GTTTGGCTCTGACTGGAAGGGAATTCATCTGCGAGACCTGTCCGGTACTTCCATGGCATACGAGATAACAGCAACAAGAAAGCGCCCCCAAAGCTTCGATGAGATTGTCGGTCAGGAGTTCATCGTGGCAACGCTGAAGAGTTCTATCGAGCAAGGCCGAATCGCTCACGCCTATCTCTTCTCAGGACCTCGGGGGGTGGGTAAAACCTCAGCCGCACGGATCCTTGCCAAAGCCTTGAATTGTGAACAGGGACCTACCTCTTCCCCCTGTGGCAACTGCAGCCTCTGTAGAGAGATCAGCTCCGGAATATCCCTCGATGTGATCGAGATCGATGGAGCCTCCAATACCAGTGTCAACGATGTAAGAGAAATTAAAGATGAAGTGCTCTTTGCACCCAACAGCTCCAAGTACAAGATCTACATCATTGACGAGGTTCACATGCTCTCTAACAGCGCGTTTAATGCCCTTCTGAAAACCATCGAAGAGCCTCCGCCCTATATCGTTTTCATATTTGCCACCACAGAAATTCACAAAGTTCCGGCAACTATTCGGAGTCGGTGCCAGCAGTTCAATTTCAGACTGATCTCGGTCATAGACAGCAAAGGCAAACTCCAAGAGGTTGTCAACGAGATGGGAATAGAGGCTGAAGAGCAGGCTCTGATGTGGATTGCAAGGGAATCCACCGGCTCTCTCAGAGATGCCTACACCCTGCTTGATCAGATCGTCTCCTTTTCAGGAGACAGCATTACCATGGAGAAAATTCGGGACAAACTTGGTGTTTTGGGCCTGGATGAATTGAGTCTTGTCTGCAGAGAGCTGGGCTCGGGAGATACCAGAAGGGTACTGGAAGAGACGGACCGAATCCTTTCCCGCGGCATAGCTGTCGAGCAGTTTATTATTGATCTTCTGGAATATTTTAGGACGCTCCTCTTTGTCAGCCACGACATCTCGACAGAGAGCCTTATCGGGGTATCTTCTGAGATCGTGTCTCAGGAAATCCTTGAAGCTTTTACTCCAGTGCAGATCGAGAGGGCCATCGAGTTTCTGCTGGAGCTGCATCGCAAGCTGAGATATTCCCTCAATCAGCGATTTGAACTCGAGGTGACGATGAGCCGCCTCTCTCGTCTGAGCCGCCTTATATCCAATGACGAGATCCTCGATCGACTCGAATCCATGAGAGCCGAGTTGGGCTCGATGGAGGCAGAAGAGAGAGAGGATATACCGAATCAGGTATCGACTCTGCAGCATGATTTGATCGAGCACTTCAGAAGGAGGCGTCCCACACTGGTTTCAGCGTTAGAGAAGGCTGAGCAGTGGACTCTGAAGGACAATGAGCTTAGTCTTCGATACCTGCAAAGGGATCGTTTCTCTGCCGAGATGGTGATCAAGGAAAAGCCCTTGCTCATAAAACGGCTTGAGGAGATGATGGGAACAAGGGTGGGCCTGAAACTGGAATTCGGCACTGACGAGGATGCCAGCGGAGAAGAGAGCAATTCAGCGAACACTGGAACCAGCCCGGCAATGCAGTCAAGAGGAGAGGTTTTACAGGATTCGAATCAGGAGAGCTCAGCAAGAACGGAGGAAGCCCGAAAGCGAAGGGAAGAAACAGAGCCGGAGATGAAGAAAACTTCTCAGGAATCTCGAGGCGCCCAACAGGGGAGGGGGAATCTTCAGCCGGGCACAGCAAAATCCCGTAGGCATACGCAAGATATTCCCCAAGGAGGGGTTGGGGCCACAAAGCCGATGGCTGACTCCACAGAGAAGGGGAATGACAAGAAAGATCTCGAGAATCAGATAGAGATGGTCAAAAAGATTTTCAAGGGAGAGGTCGTTCAAGGAGAATAGAATGAATATCAATCCAATGGAGTTGCTCAAGAACTTTCAGAATATGCAAGCTAAAATTACAGAGATGCAGGAAAAGCTCAAGGATGTTACTGTAATGGGGTCCAGCGGCGGCGGAATGGTGCAGGTCGAGATGAACGGGCAGCTCGCTGTAACCAGGGTGACCATTTCGAAGGAAGTTGTAGACCCAGAAGATATTGAAATGCTTCAGGATCTCGTCCTTGGAGCTATTTCTGACGCTCTTGCCAGGGTAAAGGAGAGACTCAGGGAAGAGGCCTCTTCGGTCACGGGGGGTATGAATCTCCCCCCGGGTATGATGGGGATCTAGTTGACTCTTATCGAGAAGCTTATCGCAAGCCTAAGCCAGCTTCCTGGGCTGGGGAGAAAGAGCGCTTCCCGTATCGTCTATTATTTCCTAAAGTCCAAAAGCGCCTATTGCGAAGATCTGGCGCGCGATATCCTTGCGCTCAAGTCTACCATTAGTCCCTGTAGAATCTGTGGAAACTTTACCGAAGCACAGCCCTGTGCGATTTGCTCGGACAGCCAGAGAGAGCGAGGCATCCTCTGTGTGGTAGAGGAAGCAAAGGATGTGCTTTCCATCGAATCTACGAGGGAGTATCGGGGGCTCTACCATGTCCTCATGGGGGTTATTTCACCTCTTGACGGCGTTGGCCCGGAGAACCTGCGAATTGGTTCACTGGTGAATCGCATCAAGGAGGAGGAAATTCAGGAGGTCATTCTGGCAACCAATCCGACTGTCGAGGGGGACACGACGGCTCTCTATCTCACTAATCTTATCAAAAAGGAATCACGGGTGCAAATCACTCGCCTGGCCTTGGGACTTCCGGTAGGGGGGGATCTGGAGTATGCGGACCGATTGACACTGGCAAGGGCGTTTGACGGTCGGCGTGAGGTCTGAGTGGGTGGCAGCTTTGCTGCTAGAGGAAGCGTTGCTTAAAGAGGGCTACCTCTTCGAGATAGCGTTCGATAGTCTTCTTTTTTTGTTTCTTACCAAGGAAGGCGGCTTTAAGCGCGGTCAGATTGAGCGCCACGAGATCCTCAACACCGAAGTCGAAATATTTGACGGATTTTATATAGTCGTCTGTAAGATCCGTATCTTGGATAAAGGGGTCGTCTGAATTGATGGTGACGGGCACGCCACGACGGTAGAGCTCACCCAGGGGATGGTTGCGCTCGTCCTTCCAAGAGCCGGTTTGATAGTTCGATGTGATACACTGCTCCAGTGCTATCTGCTTTTCTTTCAGGTACTCCTGTAGCTTGGTGTCCCTGATGCTTAAGGTACCGTGGCCAATCCTGTCAGCGTTGAGCTCTTTAACGGCATACCAAATCTGTTCCGGATTTGTCACTTCCCCTGCATGAACGGTGGATCCATATAAGCCGTCGCTGTGAATCCTTTCGAAAAAGCTCTTGAACATCTCAGGCGGGAAGTGGATCTCGTCACCGGCCAGGTCGATGCCCACAATGTCCTTTAGATCCAGTTTCTTCAGCCGATCGTAGAGCTTGATCATCTCCTCCTCCGTCTGTTTATTTCTGTTGAAGGTGAGGAGGTATTTAATGATGATTCCTGTCTCTTTGGCTGCCTTGTTTCCAGCTTCGATTATCAGCTTTGTAATGGCCTCTCTATCGAAGTTGTTGAGCTCGGAGAAGTGCTCCGGCGAAAAACGAAGCTCGATGTAGAAGATCCCGTCCTCCGGTAGCTGTTTGACGGAGTGATAGGTGATGAAATAAACGTCCTCGTGGGTTCGGTACCAGTCGTTCTTGAACTTCTCGAGGAACTTGATAAAATCAGGTTCGGAGTCTTTGGGAAATTGGACTTCCTTTTTGAAGGAAGTAAAGTCGTTTGGACGTTCCAGCCCATTCTTTTCCGACAGTTCGAAGAGTCGATCCACCGGAAATGTTCCTTCAAGGTGCCTATGGAGCTCCACCTTTGGGAAATGCTTCAGGACGGACTTGTCGATCAGTACAGAGCTTTTTATCTTCTTCTTAACACTTCCTGCCAAACCGTTAAAAAACTCCCAAAAACCGTCTAATATGTGTTAGGCGATCCCTTCTTTTGTAACCTTTTTACTGACTGATCGAAGAGGGATTTCACCTTAATCCTTAAAACGGCATACCCAACTAAAAATATAATACAAAAAATTTTACATGCAAGAGAATTTGGCCACTGAGGCCCCTGAAGCCACTTAAAGTGGAGATTTTAGAGATTTAAAAATGCCATTAGAGTCGAACTGGAAGGTTACAGCGAAGATAAGGCGCCGATAGAGCGGAACTAGAGCTTGTCCAGGAGAATCGAACACTTTCCCGAAGGAATGGGAAGGGTCTTCTTCTTGTGGTTCAGGATATTGATGGTGAAGTAGTAGAGCTTCTCCGACTCGAGTCTTATCTCCCATCCCCGTCCGCTCTGATTGCTCAGGATCGTGATCATGTTCCTCTTGAGCGAGAGGTCCTCGATACCCATGATTTCGATAATAGGCATGATCCAGTCAACGGTTTTCCGCGGAAGAGAAACGTAGAGACCGATCACATTCTCGACCATAAGGGTGATGGTGGAGAGGGCCGTGTATGCCAGAAAGAGCGGACGGGGAAAACCCTCGTGCCTCGGCCATGTTGCCGCTCCCTCTTTCTGCGGTAGATAGGCCTCCCATAGATTCCCTTTGTTGCCGTTCTCCGGATGGAGGGCGTCGAGCACGTAGTAGAGATGCCTGATAGAGAACTCCCGCGCGAGATCGTATTTTCCGAACTTCTCCAATCCTTTGATAATCGCGAAGGTAATGTGCGGAAAGACCGAACCGTGGTAGGCGTGCCCCATACGATTGAAATGCTTCTCCTTCACCGATAGGCTCGGAAAGGGATGCTCCGTCCCGAACTCGTTGGGATTGGTCAGATGCGAGATGAGCCTCTCTGCCTTATCTTTGTTGGGAATCTCAGCAAGAAGCGTCCAGAACGATGCTGAGGATTTGACCTTGATCTGATGTTCTTTTCTGTCCAGATCGTAGTAGAAGCTGTCCTGGTCGTTCCACATCAAGGAATTGATCCTGGTCTTCAGGGAGAAGTAGTGTCTCTTGAAACGGTAGCTCTTCTCTTTGTCATTTAGAATATCCCCCAGTGCCGACATGTAGAGGGTATTGACCGCCTGCTGGGCATTGAAATCCACGGAATAGTACATTTCAGGCCTCGGGGAGTTGACCATTGTTGTCGCTTCGAGGGGAACCGCATAGAGCCCGTTCTCCTTTTTGAAATTCTTTTCCACCCAGCTGTAGTACTTCTCCAAGAGAGGCATAATATCCCGTACCCGTTTTTTCATGCCGACCTTGTGGTAAATATTGAACTCCGCCCAGGAAAAGAGAGGAGGAAGCACTCCCGTGGGATTCTTCCGTGTAAAGATGGGACTGCCGTCCTTTTCGCTGTACTCGCCTCTGATAGCGCCGTCCTCTTCCTGCCGGTCGTAAAACATGTCCAGCTGCTGTGTGACCGGATAGATTCTGTTGCTGTAGACGAGAAAAAAGGTGGAAAAAATGGATTCAAGCTGGTTAATTTTGTCATTCTTGGGGTAATTGAAGTATTTCGAGGGAAGGCGATTTCTCCTTGTTCCCGATTTCCACGAGTCGCTGATCCACATCCATGTCTTATCGTAGGTATCAACAAAGTCCTGGTCGTAGAAATGAACCTTGGGGAAGCCCTTTCTTACAATTTTTGCCACGATTTCTCCTCTACCCGTTCTCCTGTACCCACTTCTATTAATTATAACATGCTATCGATTGGTGATGATGAAAAAATACAGATGAGCGCACTTGATACATAGATGGGGAGGTTGGCGTGTTCTGCGTGCTTTGGGATCAGATTATTTTCAATATAATTCGGTTTGGGTTAGAAGTCAAATTTATCGAAAAAGGCCTGATTTCTCCTCAAAAATCCACGTTTAGAGTTCGAGCTCCTGCCTGAGAAGCCTCTGAGCCTCCTGGGGTGACGCCGTGCCTTTGGAGTATTTCATGATCTGGCCCATCAGAAAGCTAAAGGCCTTCTTCTGCTTTTTTCCTCCGGATAGCACATCTGCCTTGGCCTGGGGATTCTCCTCAACAGCTTGGCGCACCCACTCCTGTAGCGTACCGATGTCTGTTTGAATCAATAAGTTCTGCTCCAGGGCAATTTCAGATGGCGGACGTCGCTCTTCGAGCATCGAGTCGAAGAGCCTCAAGGCGTTGGTGGAGACGATTTTTCGCTCCTTGAGGAGGAGGGAGAGCTCTGCCAGAGGTGCTGGCTCGAGCCCAAGCTCGGAGACGCTGCACCCCCTCTGATTGGCCAAAGAAGCGCCTCGACCCATGAGCAGGTTCACCGTGTGTTTGGCATCCCCTCCCTCATAGATGGTTCTGTCGAAGAGCTCGCCTATAGCCTTATCCTGTGTGAGCAAAGCAACCTCTCGTTCCACAAAACCGTAGGCCTCCCTGTACCGTCTTTCCCGCTGTGTCGGAAGCTCGCCTAGCTCTCCTCTGATCTGTTCCAGCCATCCAGAGCCTATCGTGACTGGCACAAGATCGGGATCGGGGAAGTAACGGTAGTCATGGGCTTCCTCCTTCTCTCTCTGAAAAACGGTCATACCGCTCTTGTCATCAAATCCGCGGTTCTGCTTTCCCAGCCGTTCGAGCCGGTATCCTTCTGGATCATCCAGCCATTCTTCGTACTGCCTCTCGATCTCGTAATCGATGGTGCTTTCCAAAGCCTTGAAACTGTTTAAGTTTTTGACCTCTACGATAGGTGTCTTGTAGAGCACACCGGAGCGGGTGATGTGCAGGTTGATATTGGGCTCGAACCTCATGTGGCCCATCTCCATATTTGCCTCACTGGCGCCTAACCATCGGACGATTCTCTGCAAGGTACGGGCATAATACAGGACCTCCTCGGCGCTGTTCATGTCAGGCTCTGAAACAATTTCCAGCAGAGGGATACCTGTCCGGTTGAGATCCACCCCGGTGTGGTGAGGGTTGTCGTGGATGTTTTTTCCGGCGTCCTCTTCGAGATGAGCTCTGAGGATCCGAATTTTTTTATTTTCGCCGCCTTCCAGAGGTACTTCCAGGAAACCGTTCGAGCTTAGAGGAAGATCGTACTGGCTGATCTGGTAGTTTTTCGGAAGGTCGGGATAGTAGTAGCTCTTTCGATCCCATTTGGTGAAAGCCGCAGCCTGGCAGTTTAGGGCTACGCCCACTTTTAAGGCCAGCTCTACTGCTCGCCTGTTCAAGACCGGGAGAGCTCCCGGCAGGCCTAGGCATACAGGGCAGACGTTCGTGTTAGGCGGATCACCGAAGCGGTTTCTGCAGCGACAGAAGAGCTTTGTCTCAGTGGCCAGCTGAACATGGACCTCTAATCCTATAATAGGCCTTATCGTGTCCTGACCTCGAACGATCATTTCCGCTCTCCCCGGGGGTCGAGACGGGTGATCCCCGTAGCCCTTTCGAACATTCGCCCTGCACGGAGTAGAGTCTCTTCGCTGAACACAGGCCCGATGAGCTGCATCCCAATGGGAAGCCCCGCTTTTGATATTCCGCAGGGGAGGGCCAGGCCGGGAAGCCCTGCCAGATTCAGGGAAAGGGTGTAGATATCTTCGAGATACATTTTGAGAGGATCGCTTACATTCTCTCCGATTTTAAAGGCTGTTCCAGGCGAGACGGGGCAGAGGATGATATCGCACAGTTCAAAGGCCTTATCAAAATCTCCCTTGATGAGACGCCTGACCTTCAAAGCCTTCAGGTAGTAGGCGTCGTAGTACCCGCTTGAGAGGGTGTACGCCCCGAGCATGATCCGTCGCTTGACCTCGTCTCCGAATCCCTGAGAGCGGGAGACGGAGTAGAGATCGATGATATCCTGGGAGGGCTTTTCGGTTCGATATCCGTAATGCACACCGTCGTAGCGGGAAAGATTGCTCGAAGCCTCAGCCATGGCGATGATGTAGTAGCAGGCAACGGCAAAGGAGCTTAAGTTTCCCTTCTCATCCATATCGATCCGGCTATGGGGAAGATGCACATTGATGATTTTAGCTCCCATCGAGCGAAAAGCCTCCACCGCATTCTCGATCTTGGCGTGCACCTCGCTCTCGAGAGCCTCCGAAAAGAATTCCTCCGGAAGCCCGATGGCGAGGCCTTTCAGCGGTTCATCCAGACGGGCTAGATAATCAGGGATCTCTCTGTTGAGGCTGGTCGAGTCCATCGGATCGTGCCCGGAGATGACACCTGTTAGGAGAGCACAGTCCGATACGTCTTGAGCTAGAGGGCCGATTTGGTCCAGGCTCGAACCGTATGCCACCAGGCCATATCGGCTGACCATTCCGTAGGTCGGCTTGAATCCCACCACGCCGCAGAGGGCAGCGGGTTGGCGGATAGATCCCCCTGTGTCACTCCCAATGGCGGCTGGACAGAGACGGGCGGAAACGGCCGCTGCCGAACCGCCCGACGACCCGCCTGGCACGCGCGAAGTATCCCATGGATTTCGAGTTGGGCCGTTGCAGCTGTTCTCTGTGGAAGAGCCCATGGCAAACTCATCCATGTTGGTCTTTCCGATAATAATCGCTCCGGCCTGTCGAAGCCTGGAAACCACAGTGGCTTCGTAAGGCGCCCTAAATCCTTTGAGTATTCTAGACGAACAGGTCGTTTGACCCTGCAGCGTGCAGAGGATGTCCTTTAAAGCTACGGGCAGCCCGCAGAGGGGCGGTAGGTTTTGACCCTCTGTCCGGGCTATCCACCTGTCGGTTTCTCTTGCCGCTTCGAGGGATGAGTCTGCAAAGGTCTCGTTAAAGGCGCGGATTTCTGGATCCCTGCTCTCGATCTCCGCAAGAAAGGCTCGAACAACCTCCTCAACTCCCACCTCGCGCTGGGATATAGAACTGATGAGCTGCAGTGCAGACCGATTCGTTAGGTCATTCATGGGTTTCTACTCCCCGTTGGTCCTCAGCTGTCGCCAAGCACCTTGGGAACCTTGAAGAAGCTGCCCTCCCGATCGGGAGCGTTAGCCAAAACCTGATCCGTCGACAGCGAGGGAGAAGCCACGTCTTCTGCCAGCACGTTGGAGAGCTCCACGGCATGGGTCAAGGGCTCGACGCCCTCCGTGTCCAGCTGGTTCAACTTGTCGAAGTAATCGACGATGCGGGCAAACTGATGTGTGAAGGATTCCACCTCTTCTTCGCTGAGGGTGATACGGGCGAGGGTCGCAATATGCCTGATGAGCTCAGGATCGATCTTCTTGCTCACGTCTCTTTTCCCTTTTTTTGGAGATACCGGCACCGCTCGTTCTGATGTGGAGTTCCCTGAGTTGACGATCCGACACCTCCCTCGGGGCGTTCATCATGAGATCCTGGGCGCGGCTGTTCATGGGAAAGGCAACCACTTCCCTGATGTTGGGTTCATCAGCGAGAAGCATGATCAGGCGATCAATACCGGGGGCGATGCCTCCGTGGGGAGGTGCGCCGTAGCGAAAGGCTTTGACCATGGCTCCGAATTGGGTTTCCACTTCTTCCTTAGTGTATCCACCGATCTCAAAGGCGCGATACATGATTTGCGGGGAATGGTTTCGTATGGCGCCACTGGAAAGCTCTATTCCGTTGCACACAATGTCATACTGATAGGCAAGAATGTCCAATGGGTCCTTCTCATTGAGGGCTTTGAGTCCCTCCTGGGGCATCGAGAAGGGATTGTGGCTGAAGGCAATGGCCTTCTGGTCGTCGTTCCATTCGTACATGGGGTAGTCGACAATCCAGCAGAAGCGGTAAACTTCCTTTTCGATGAGCTCCAGCTCTTCGCCGATCCTCTGTCGCACAGCGCCGGAGATGCGTTCCGCCTCTCTTTTGGTGTTGCAGACAAAAAAGACGACGTCTCCCTGCTCTGCCTGGCAGCTCTGTCTGAGTTGCGAAAGCTGCTCGTCGGTTAGAAACTTGGCAATTGGTCCCTTAGCAGTCTCCTGGTCTCCATCCTCGCTCCATACCAGGTAGGCCAGGCCCTGAGACCCGAGGGACTGGGCGTATTCGACGAGCCTATCGAAAAAGCTCCGTGGCTTCGCTGCGATCTCTTTGACCGGAATGGCCCTTACGACGCCGCCCTTCTCGACTACGCTTCGAAAGGCTTTGAAGTCTGCCTGTCCAAAGAGCTCCGAGACATCAAGCATCTCAATAGGAATCCGAAGGTCCGGCTTGTCGGTTCCGTATCTGAGCATGGCCTCCCGATAAGGAATTCGAGGAAAGGGAGGATCCGTGACCCTCCATGATGAGAACTCCCGGAAGAGGCCGGAAAAAACATTTTCGATGATCTCGAAGACATCATGCTGCGTGGCAAAGGCCATTTCCATATCCAGCTGATAGAACTCTCCTGGCGATCTGTTTGCTCTGGCGTCTTCATCACGAAAGCAGGGCGCAATCTGGAAGTACCGGTCGAATCCAGCCACCATGAGCAGCTGTTTGTACTGCTGGGGAGCCTGGGGAAGGGCGTAAAACTTGCCCGGATGCAATCTCGAGGGGACCAGATAATCTCTAGCGCCCTCCGGGCTCGAGCTCGTAAGAATAGGAGTCTGAATCTCCACGAAACCGAGATCGGTCATGCGCTTTCTTATACTGGAAATGACCTGAGAGCGTAGCACGATATTGCGGTGAAGCCTCGGTTTTCTCAGGTCCAGGTAGCGATGGGTGTAGCGCGTCTCTTCCGGAGCCTGTTCGTCGGGGAAGATGCTAAAGGGTAGCGGGTCGCAGGATCCGAGAACCCTATAGGACTGAGCTACGACCTCCACTTCGCCCGTATCCAGATGGGGATTCACTGTATCCAGTGATCTGAGGGCAACCCTACCTTCGAATTGCAGGACCGTTTCTTTTGAGAGGTGGGCCACGTCCTTTTGAAAGGGCACATCGGGATAGATAACGACTTGGGTCAGGCCGTAGTGGTCCCTGAGGTCGATGAAGAGTACTCCGCCGTGATCCCGGCGGTTGTGCAGCCAGCCTGCCAGGCGCACAGTCTGGTCCAGATGCTGCCGTCTGAGCTCATTGCAGTTATGGGTTCTATGGGTGTGCAAGAGTTACCTCTTCGATAGCTCGATTCATGACTGATGCAATCGCTGTTGGGGAATGACAGAAAAATATGGGGCCTAAGCTATCATTTTTCGGAAAGCCTATCAAGCGTGGGGGCTAGAAGCTAGAACTCGATCTCTCTGTAGCTGCGTGGAAAGGGGATGACATCACGAATGTTCCTTATGCCGGTTACGAACTGAATAAGCCTCTCGAATCCCAGGCCGAAGCCCGAATGTGGTACTGTTCCGAATTGGCGGATCTCCAGATACCACCAGTACTCATCAGGGTTCAGATCCATCTCCCGTATCCGCCTTACGAGTATGTCGTGGTCCGCCTCCCTCTCGCTTCCCCCCACTATTTCGCCCAGGCGAGGTACCAGGATATCCATGGCTCTGACGGTTTTGCCGTCCTCCCCCAGCTTCATGTAAAAGGCCTTGATCTCTTTGGGGTAGTCTATGATGATCACCGGCTTTCTGTAGACACTTTCGGCGAGGTAGCGCTCGTGCTCGGACTGAAGGTCCACGCCCCAATGCACCGGGTACTCGAAGCTCTGATTTGCCTTTTCCAGCCTCTCGATGGCATCGGTATAGGTGATCCTCTCAAAATCTGATTCGGTGACATTGCGGATCGTCTCGATGACGCTCTTGTCGATCCACTTATCGAAAAACTCGATATCCTCCGGGCAGTTCTCCATAGTATAGCGGAAGATGTACTTCAGAAACTCCTCGGCAAGATCCATGTTTCCGTGGATGTCGCAGAAGGCCATCTCCGGCTCGATCATCCAGAACTCTGCGAGATGGCGGGTCGTGTTGGAGTGCTCGGCTCTAAAGGTAGGTCCGAAGGTGTAGACCTTGCGCAGAGCACAGGCGTAGAGCTCCGCCTCGAGCTGGCCGCTCACGGTAAGCCCTGTTCTCTTTCCAAAGAAGTCCTGGCTGTAGTCAACGGCGCCCTCTTCGAAGGGAACTTGATCAAGGGGAAGAGTGGTGACCTGAAACATCTCCCCCGCCCCTTCGCAGTCGCTGGAGGTGATAATCGGGGTATGGATGTAGAGGAATCCCCTCTCCTGAAAGAAGCGGTGGATCGCATAGCTCATGGCGTTTCTCACCCGGGCAACGGCGCCAAAAGTGTTTGTGCGGGGCCGCAGGTGAGCAATCTCTCTTAGAAACTCGAAGGAGTGGCGCTTCTTCTGAAGCGGATAGCTCTCCGCGGGGGAGTCTCCCACTATCTGGACCTTGTCAGCCTTGAGCTCTACCGCCTGACCCTTGCCCTGAGAGGCTACGAGCTGCCCCGAGACAACGAGACTGGCTCCCGTGGTCAGGCGAGGCAGGAGAGAATCGTAGTTCTCGGAGGAAGCATCGAACACGATCTGGAGGTTTTTCATGGTCGAACCGTCGTTGAGCTCTAAAAAGCTGAAGCCCTTGGATTCTCGCTTTGTTCTGATCCATCCACGCGCGGTGATGTTCTGTTCCTCCGGGCTCATCCGGAGGATCTCTCTGATGGTGATCTCTGACATCTGCTAAACTCCGGCTTTCCTGACACGCTGAGCCAGGAGAATGAGACTGCGCAGGTCCTCAATGCTGTCCGCCCTGATCCAATTTTTGATGAAGTCTTCGTTCTGTACGATCTGGGCTATGGCCATGAGGGCCTGAAGGTGGAAATTGCGTTCGTCCTTGGTTCCGGCCAGCGCGAAGACGATGTGCACCGGCGGAATGTCGGGCCCGAAGCTGATTCCCTTTTTGGAACGCACGACCGCAATATCGAAGCGGGAGGCGCCCTCCACAACGATGTGGGGTATGGCCAGGCCCGGATGGATGGCAGTGGTCGAGTCTTTTTCCCGCTCATGGAGCAGGCTTTCGATCTCATTGGCGCTCATTTCGAATTTTTGGGAGAATACCTTGGCCAGATGGGCAAAGAGACCCCGCATCTCCACCTCTTCGGTGTCGAGGATGTCAGCTTCTTTGATGATCCAGTCGAAACGGTCCTCCACGATCGCGTCCCGCTCAATGAGGATGCTATGAAGCTCGTCTGTCAGCTTTCTTGATCTGATGGTGCCGGAGATAACCCGATCGACGATATTGATGAGAGCCGAGTCTCGAAGGTTGCGAGATCGGGAGTAGAGGAAGTACCAGAGCAGAGAGAAGAGGAAAAAGCCTGCAGCGATGAGCAGGGGAATCCGTCCCATCTCGAGGATGAGAAGAACGTAGGCAATAATCCCCGCCCCGTGAATGTAGGGGTACAGAGGACCTCTGTAG
>CAZLRN010000077.1:0-13293 GCA_964561715.1 uncultured Spirochaetales bacterium | reverse complement strand
GTCTACCACATTCAGATCATGCAGGGTGATATCATTTCGCGAATGCGGAGGTACAGCCCTTACATCGGGCATTATCATATAGCCGGTGTTCCGGGGCGGCGCGAGATGGATGAAACCCAGGAGTTGAACTACCCGGCCATCCTGAAAGCCATAGCAGACACGGGATACGAGGGGTACGTGGGACACGAGTTTATTCCCACTGGAGATCCCCTCGAATCGCTGCGTGATGCCGTGGCCCTCGTGTGAGCCGGCCAGAGCCGTTTGGAGCTTGTTTTACTCTCCGTATTCAAAGAGCCTCGTCTGCCGCAAAGGTCGTCTGAAGGGCAGAATGGATTTGCGATAGACGCCGGAATCATTATAATGGGCTAACGCTAAAATTGCAGAGAGTGGGAGTCTCAGGGATGAATACGGAACAGATATGGGGCGTTTTGGCCATTCTTGCAGCATATGGCCTTACCTGGTACCTGCTTCTGCGATCCACGAGGATCGTGAAAATCATAGACCAAGAGGGCTTGCAACATGCAGGCGAAATAGAGGCCAGGCTCAAGGGCAAAGTTCCACCTCGCGATAAAGAATGAAGCGAACCGTAGAATCCGAGCTCTCCAGAGAGCTGTCTCTTTTTCATGTCACGATGATGGGCGTGGGCATGATGATCGGCGCCGGCGTATTCGTGACCACGGGTATCGGCATCGGTGTTGCGGGCCCGGGCGGCATTCTCCTGGCCGTTGCTTTCAACGGGCTTTTGGCCTTTCTTTCGGTGATGACCTATGCCGAACTAGCCTCTGCCATACCTCATGCGGGAGCAGGCTACTCCTACGTGCAGAAAAGCATCGGGGGCTTTACGGGCTTCTTTTCCGGATGGATAAGCTGGTTCGCTCACGCAGTAGCGGGAAGCCTCTATGCGGTCACTTTCTCCAAATATACACTGCACTTTCTATCGCAGATTGATTTTTTCCAATGGCTGAATGTTGATTTGCCTCTGTACGAGAAGGTCGTCGCCGTTTTGACAGCGCTGCTTTTCATTTACATCAACTACCGAGGGGCTTCAGAGACGGGAACTGCGGGTGCGGTCATGGCAATCGGACAGACCATCGTGCTAGCCCTCATTGGCGTTGCTGGAGTTTGGATCGCGATCGCGAATCCCGGGCGATTGGGCAACTTCGATCCCTTTCTGTCGAATGGTTGGAGTAAAGTCCTGGTGGTGATGGGATTCAGCCTTGTTGGGTATGAAGGTTACGAAGTTATAGCCAATACGGCAGAAGAGGTTGTTGATGCAAAAAAGAATGTCCCCAAGGGGATTTTCTATGCCGCCATGATCGTCATCACCACTTACCTTCTCGTCGCTTTCGCGGCGATTATCGGAGTCGACACATCGGGTGCATCTATCGTCGAATGGTTCAAGGAGCATGGCGCGACCGGTTTCGCCGTAGCCATTGGCAGGCTGTTGCCTTTTGGAGGAATGCTGGTTACCCTCGCCGCTGTTTTTGCGAGCACATCTGCCCTCAATGCGACGATTTACTCCTCGACGCGCATTTCCTTTGCTTTGGGCAGAGATGGGTATCTGCCCCGATTCTGCGCTCGTATTTCAAAGAAAACCAGAATTCCGAATATGGCGCTTATCCTATCAGGAGCGATCACTGTTGTTGTGGCGGGGCTCTTTCCTGTAGAGGTCGTATGCGCGGGAGCGAGTCTGTTCTTCATTGTTCTCTTCAACCTCGTCACCGTGGCCGTGATAAAAACCCGAAAGGAACAGGGCGATAAGCTGAGCTATGGATACCTGATGCCCTTCTTTCCCTTGATCCCCATCATTTCCTTTGGCGGCCGGCTGGTCATAGGCGTTTTCCTTCTGGATATGGGAGCTCTGGCCTATATGATCGCTGGAGTCTGGATCACCATCGGCGTTTTGCTCTACTTCTCATTTTCGAAATCCAGCGCAGAGACGGCAGAGGCGGGTATGCCGATGTTCTATGGACGGGCGGGCATCGGTGCCAGAGGCTACCAGATTATGGTTCCGGTTGCCAACCCGGTGACGGCCTCCGTTCTCGTCGGTTACGCCAACCTCCTGGCCGATGACCTGGGTGCGGAGCTTCTTGTCACCAGTGTTGTGACGGTGCCGTATCAGACACCCCTCGAAGAGGCGGACCTGTTCATAAGAGAAACGAGGGATTTGGTGTCGGGAGCCATTCAGCTGGTGGGGAGTGGAACTTCCGTGCAAGGCATCATCCGATATGGGCACAATATCGCCCGGGGAATCATAAGCTTTGTTCGGGAGCGGAAGACAAACCTACTCGTGCTCGGCTGGCGCGGATACTCTCGATGGGATCACTATGCCATGGGAAGCACTTTGGATCCTGTAATCGGGCAGGCTCCCTGTGACATCATAGTCGTGAAGGGCGATGAAATTGATCCCGAAAGAAGGATCGACCGGATTCTCTTTCCCTCGCGGGGCAAGAGTCCTCATGAAGAAATGGCCATAGAGGTCATAAGAGCGATCGCGACAAAGCTATCTGCAGAAGTGACGGTGCTGCACGTCGCTCAGAGGGGCAGCACCGATTATGATGCGGAGAAAACCAGAGATTCCATAGGCGATCGCCTACGCGAAATCCCCTATAATGTCAAAATCATCGAGAGTAACGATCCGGTAAGTGCCATCGTCGATGAATCGGAAAGCCACGATCTGCTTGTGATAGGAGCAACGGATGTCAGTATCTTTCAGCGCATACTCTTTGGTTCGGTTCCCGAAATGATAGCAAGGCGTTGTTCCAAGACCGTCATAATGGTCAGGAAAAAATCAAAGATCCGCTCCTGGTTGCTATGAAAAAGGGGCCCAATCTCCTTGACCAATGCCTAATCGTAGTTTAACGATTAACTAACTTGGCTGCACTATCATATTGAAAACGGATCATCTCGATTATATATTTACGAGAATCAGGCTGCTATTGTGAGACAAGGACGGGAGTTCTCATGATTATAAGGATCCTAAAATCGCTTATTGACGAGTGGGTTTTCCGAGCCGGTTTCGTTCACAACCTGCAGCGGGTCTTTGGTAAGCTTCTCCTTTCTCTGCCGGCTCTCTTTGTGGCACCTAAGCTCCGCTATTTCGATCGTATCGTAAAAGAGAAGAACCTCTGTGCTGCCTGTGACTGGCTTCTGCACCAGTACTATTCAGGGCGGGTGACAAACCGTGGTGGGGTGTCCCTCGACGGTCCCCTTCTGGTCGTCTGCAATCATCCGGGTATGATGGACGCCGTATCAGTGCTCTCGGTGATAGACCGCAAGGATCTTCGGATCCTGGTAACAGAGAAAGAGGTGTACAGATCCCTTCCTCATATTGCGCCCTATCTCATTACACTGCCAGAAGAGGGGGCGAGTCGTATTCGGACCATCAGGTCCATGGTCCGATCTCTCAAGCAGGGAAAAGCTATTGTTGTCTTTCCGTCGGGGCATCTCGAACCTGATCCAGCTTTTTGCAGTGATAAAGAGCTTAGCGTGAAGGAGTGGTCGCCACTGGTGGGGTTTCTGTGCGGGCAGGCCAGGAGGCAGGAGTTCAGTTTCCGGATTCTCCCCGTGCTCGTATCCCAGGTGCTTCCCAGATGGGTTGTGAGTAGCGATTTCATCAGGGACGAAAGCACTTTGCAGCGAACGATCAATCTGACAGCTCTCGGAATGATTCTGGCGCGTGTGACAAAAAAGCTCAAAATAACAGTCACCATTGGAGAGTCGATAGAGAGCTCTGAGCTTCTATCCGGGAGCGCCGATCCCTCTAGCCTTACATCGATGGTCAGAAATGTTCTAATCGAGCTGGCAGAGGCTCAAACAGCCTGAGGACGCCTGGCCCTTCTGGTTTGTTCCTTTTCCTCGATCCAGGGGCTCAGATCCTTTCTGATGAGCTTCTGCAGCTTTTGAACATCTTCTGCGTAGAGCCTTTTGAGATAGTCCCGGGTGTGCGGTTTCATATGGAGTGGTCTGAGCTTGCTTTTCCTAAAGCGTTCTATTAGCCGCTGGATAGGTCCATCGGCCATGCCCTGGAGGGCCAGGAACTTGTAGAGAGCTCCCTTGAGAGGGGTGGCCCGAAAGAGAAAACCATAGAAGCCATTTTTCGGGACCCCGGAGCTGTTAAGGCGGTCTTTTATGGTAGGTTCGAAGGATGGATCGACGCCTAGGAACCTGAAAATTCTGCGGTAAAACAACTTGGGATTTCTGAGAAGATCGTTGTAGAGAAGCACTCTCACCTGTGTGAAGGCCTTGAGATACGCTCTGACCTGCTTGTAGTAAAATCCAACGTCTTTGTAGTTCCACAGATACTCGTAGTTGTTTCTCCTTCGCAGCTCTTCCACCTCGAGAGCCTGCTCAAAGGATAGGAACTCCCGCATGTCTCGGGCGTGGGATTTGTAAGCCGAAAAAGCTCGATCGATCGGATTGCGCAGTATGATCAGAATTTTTACCTCTCCAAGCCATTTTTTGATCTCCGGGATGGCCTGTTCATGGTAGTAGAGGTTTTCTACACTGGCCTCGCCGATTGCTTTTTCGTCTCTCACCCCCCTGAAAAGCTTGACGTACTCGTCAAAGCTCTTGATGGTAAAGCTTTCGACAAAATCGTCACCCCTTCCTCTCATAGGGAATCTGACGAATTGAGCCGACAGGAACTTGGGTTCTTTCATCGGGCTGATGTATACTTCTGGGTGCTCAGCCAGACAGTCTGCAACAGATGTTGTGCCGCATTTAGCGCTACCGACGATCAGGAAATTTGGCAGCTTGAAACCCATTATATCGTCCCCTCCCTGTTCTTCTTTTCTTGCAGGATGGCTCCTTTGTGACGAGGGCATTTTAGTGAAGTTTTACTTTCCTATCAAGATTGTGTTAGCCAGAAAGGTGCTGAAATATCGGACACAGAGCTTCTCAAAAGGCGTGTATTGAAGCTTTTTTTAGTTTTTCGTTAAATTAGGGAGCGCTCTGTTCACAAGAAAATAAAAATTTGGGTAAATTGAAATTTGAAGAGCAGTCTCAGTGGAGGATTAGGTGGCTCAAGAAGGCGAAAAGCCGAACCCATCTCGCACACTCATCGAAGAACTTCGAGAATTATATTCTACCATTGACAACACGGTGCAGCAGTACACCATCAATGTGAAAGCTAGTGTTGCCGAGATGCGGTATCTACTCGAGAGCCATACCGGAGACACGCAACAGAAGCCCCTTGCGGAACAGCAGGAGCTGGAAAGAATGGCTAGAAGGATACAAAAGCTCAGCTCCAAAACCCGAAAAGGGCGCGCTAAAGAGCTGAGGAAGATACAGAATCTTTTAGAAGAATGTTTGGCGAGGTTTTCCTCCCAGTAGCCTAGCGGAAAGTTGTCTATGGCAGCACCGAAAACGTCCTTTCTCATTCCCTTCAAATATTTCAAAGAGCCCTTTGTGAGAGATCTGGAGGCTCACGGGTATAAGCTTCGAGCGGAGGCGGGGATCCCCGCAACCCTCTTTACATACTTCGACACTCAGGGTGGGCAGCTCTTTGGCAAGCAGTACCGTCTCCGTCTGGAGAGTGCGTCCAAAAACTGGCAGTTGATATATCAGCAGAAGATACTGCTCGAGCAGGTGGGGGAGAATCCTTCCGAGGAGGGTCCCCTTGCGAAAAGGCTGTCAAAGCTAGGCGTGTCGGGTCCTCTGCTTCCCCATCTAAAGGCCAGGATATCCGGAAAGAGGTATGTACTGGAGACTCCTTCTGGAAGTGCGATTGCTCTTCTCTTCGAGCAGTGGAGCTTTGCCAATCCGTTTATAGGTCGAAGCTATCGTCACCTCTACCACCTGGGTGTCGTCGCCGAAGATAAGGCAACAATTGCTGATGAGCAAACCGAGGTGACCGAGGAGGCCCCTGCCGGCGAGGTGGTGCGGGACGATGGAAGGCAGGCGGAACTGGAAGTCTCCTACATCAAGCCCCTTCTCAGAGACCAATTCGGCCTGTCCTTGAAACGATTCGAGCCCCTGATTTCGGGGCTGAGCAGAATAGAGCGGCCTCTTCCCGGAGCTCCGATTCCGCCGGAGTTGAACATTCAGCAGAGTGATACGCTTCTCAAAGCCTCTGCCAAAATCCTGGCAAGGCAGGCTTACAAGATGTGGGCCAATACCGAGGGAACAATCCTGGATCTGGATCCTGAGTTCCTGCACAATCTAAGGGTGGCGACACGAAGGGCGCGCTTTGCTCTCAGGATGATCAAATCACTGCTTGATCCGCAACGTCGCCGTACTCTCCAGACGGAGCTCTCCTGGGTTGCCAACATGCTGGGCAAAGTGCGGGATATCGATGTCTTTCTCGGGAGACTGCGAAGCCAGTTCGATCGGGCGGGCGCTTCGGAGCAGACAAGGCGAGAGATACTGAAGCTCATTGAAACCGATCGCGCTCCGGGTTTGGCGGACCTGAGAGAGTCACTCGAATCAGAGAGATACACCAAGCTAATCGAGAGGCTCCGAACCATCGATCGCGAATTTGTTGTTTCGGAGGATGATCAGCAGCATACTCCCCACAGATTGGCCGAAAAAACTATCGGAAAGGCTTTAAGCAAGATTTCACATTGGCATGCTGGAAAGCACGAAAGCGTCTCGACTCCCGAGCTCCATCAGATTCGTATCGATTTCAAAGGATTGAGATACACATGTGAGTTTTTCAGCGACATTTTCGGCAGAGAAATGGAGAAAATGATTAGATCCTTTGTGCGGTATCAGGACTGTCTGGGTGGTTTTAACGACGCCAAGGTCGCCGTGGAAAACATGCAGAGGCTCGCTGATTCGTACCGATACCGGGATGAGGCTTCGAAGGAGGTGCTTCTCTTGTTGGGCGGCCTGATCCAGATTCAGAGAGATCGCGAGGAGAGCTTTAGGGTTGAGTTTTTCGATTTGTGGGAGAAGATGCCGAAGCAGACAGCCAGACTACGAAAGCTCTTGAACAAACTTTCACCTCCAAAAGAGACACATCAAATCGAATAAACCTTACACCTAACAGAATCCTAACATTTCCTTAATCTCAAGGAAATGATCGTCTGCGTACATTGCTCCCGGAAATAACACATATCCATATTCCACAAGGAGGAGTCTTAATGAAAAAGGCCACCCTAATCGTACTGGCACTGATCCTTGCGGTCATGCCACTTGCGGTATTTGCCGGCGGCGGCAGCGAGAGCACAGCCAAGAAGCTCTCCGGATCTATCAAGATTGCCGGAAGCAGCACCGTGTATCCGATCTCCGTGGCCGTGGCGGAGGAGTTCTACAGAATGCACCCGGACGTCGAGATTCCCATTCAGTCCACCGGAACCGGAGGCGGATTCAAGAACTTCTTTATTCCTGGCAAGACGGATATTAACGACGCCAGCCGCCCCATCAAGGACTCAGAGGCGAAGGAGATCAGAGACGGCGGCTCTGATTTTATCGAGCTGCGGGTCGGAACCGATGCGGTAACCATTGTTGTGAATCCAAAGGCTGACTGGCTAGAGGGCCTGACCGTAAAGCAGCTGGCCCACATCTGGCGACCGGACAATCCGGCCAAGAAGTGGAGCGACGTGGACCCGAGCTGGCCTGCAGAGGACATCGAGCTGTACGGAGCCACCAGCGCCTCAGGAACCTTTGACTTCTTCACCGAAGAGGTCATGGGCGAAGCCGGCGCTTCGCGTAGTGACTACCAGGGAACCGAGCAGGACAACACCATAGTCCAGGCCGTCAACGGATCCAAGAATGCCATGGGTTATTTCGGAATGGCTTACTACCTGGAGAACCAGAGCAAGCTCAAGCCTCTCAAGGTCAACGGCGTCCTGCCCAGTATGGAGAGCGCTAAAAGCGGCGAGTACTCGCCTCTCTCCCGGCCTCTGTTTATCTATGTCAGCTCGAAAGCTCTCAAAAGGCCCGAGGTTGAGGAATTCGTCCGCTTTTACATCAAGCAGACCAACACCACCATGATCAAAGAGATCGGCTACGTGCCTCTGACCGACGACGAGATGAAGGCGAATCTCGACAAGTTCGAGAAATTCGTAGCCGGATTGAAATAAGCTCCCAACGATAGAAAATGAAGGGAATCGTCTCCCTCCATTTTCTTTTCTTTGTCAGTCCGTTGTGATATTCTGCATCGGCTATGAAAGAAACAGATCTTGTTGAAAAACTTCTCAAGAAACCGGGAAGGTATGCCAAGGAAAACCTGATCAGGGCCGTTTTCACCGCCTGCGCTCTTCTATCCATTATCACGACAGTCGGTATCGTGCTCGTTCTCATCTTCGATACGGGGAAGTTTTTCAGCAAGGTTTCGATAATCGAGTTCTTTACCTCCACACGTTGGAGTCCGACGATTCTGCCGACGGAGTTCGGGCTGCTTCCTCTGATAAGCGGCACGATCACCTTTACGCTTTGCACGGCAATGATCGCTCTTCCTGTCGGACTGCTTGCAGCGATCTATCTCAGTGAGTATGCAAGCGAAAGAGTTCGATCTTTTCTCAAACCCGCTCTCGAAATTCTGGCCGGTATTCCGACCGTTGTGTACGGATACTTTGCCTTGGTCTATATCACGCCCCTTTTACGCCACGTTCTTCCCGAAATCAGCACCTTCAATGTCTTGAGTGCCTCGATCGTCGTAGCCATCATGATCATCCCAACGGTTGCAAGCATAAGCGAGGATGCCATGCGCGCCGTGCCTCAGTCCCTCCGCCTCGCCGGTTACGGTCTGGGAGTGACCAAGTTTCAGGTGTCGACGACGATCGTTGTTCCCGCGGCTCTGTCGGGAATCATTTCTTCCTTTATTCTGGGTATCTCCCGGGCGATAGGAGAGACCATGGCAGTTACAATCGCTGCGGGCAATCTCTC
The DNA here is from genome assembly GCA_964561715.1 of uncultured Spirochaetales bacterium. GTDB lineage: Bacteria > Spirochaetota > Spirochaetia > SZUA-6 > CAZLRN01 > CAZLRN01. Next base: position 4,461 of record CAZLRN010000077.1, on the reverse strand, counting down.
CCGGATCGTCAATCCCTTTAAACCTGCAGAGGCTTTTTTGCAGCCCGTTCAGACAATGACAGCGGCAATGGTGGAGATCGGTACCAGCGACGTGACCGGGGATTCGGTGGCCTACAAGAGTCTGTTTGCCATTGGATTGACGCTGTTTTTCATGACTCTCATCCTCAATATAATCAGCCAGGTCATCAAGGCAAAATACAGAGAGAAGTACGAATGATCGGAATCACCAGTCGCGACAAAAGGCAAGAACTCACCCGCAAGGCCGTACTGGAAAACATCGGCGACAACATTCGAAAGGAAACGATTAAAGGGCATATCTTCACGACCCTGTGCGTTGCTGCCACTCTCTTCGGTATTGTCTCTCTTGCTGTGCTGCTCGTCTACTTTTTTTGGGATGCTCTGGGCTGGCTGGATTGGCAGTTTGTTACCAGCACGCCTTCCCGCTTTGCCGAAAAAGCTGGAGTCTATCCGATGATTGTCGGCTCGATCTTTGTGGTCGCCATGGTGGCTGTCTTTTCTCTGCCGCTGGGCGTCGGCGCAGCGATCTGGCTCGAAGAGTACTCCAGAGAGAACTGGCTCAAGCGACTGGTCGAGACGAATATAGCCAACCTGGCCGGGGTGCCGTCCATCGTATACGGCCTGCTCGGTTTGGGTTTTTTTGTCTCCACGTTGGGGCTGCCCCACGGAATCGTCCTGGTAGGGGCCTTCACTCTCACACTGAGAGTGCTTCCTATTGTGATCGTCTCCTCCCAGGAGGCCGTACGAGCAGTTCCTGACTCCCATAGGCATGCCGCCTTGGGACTGGGGGCGACCAAGTGGCAGATGATTCGTTCGGTGGTGCTTCCTGAATCCGTTCCAGGAATCATGACGGGGACCATTCTCGCTCTGGCCAATGCAATGGGCGAAACTGCTCCGCTGATCATGATCGGAGCTGCGACCTCGATATTCACGGCTCCTAAGGGCCCGATGAGCTCGTTCAGCGCACTGCCGCTTCAGATCTTCGCCTGGTCAGATTTTCCCAAACAGGAGTTTCAGCACGGCGTGACGCCGGCGGCCATTGTTGTTCTTCTCATAATTCTCCTGACCATGAACGGAATGGCCATTTGCATCCGTCATCGATTCAGCAGAAAACGCATCAAATAAAGAGGAGTCGGATTCAGTGGATTCAGCAAATAGAGTTATGCCTAACATTGTTCGAGATGAAGATCGAGCCGGTGCGACCAGGCTGGAGACCATACTCGAGGTGAAAAATCTCAATTTCTACTATGGAGACTACCGGGCTCTCAAAGATATCAACATGAAAATATACCGCAATCGGATTACCGCTTTGATCGGGCCAAGCGGATGCGGTAAGTCAACCTTCCTCCGTTGCTTCGATAGAATGAACGACCTGATCGATACAGCCAGAGTCGAAGGCGAGGTGCTGCTGAACGGAAAGAATATCTACGATAAGGATATCGATCCCGTAAGGCTGCGGCGGGACGTGGGAATGGTTTTTCAACAGCCCAATCCGTTTCCGAAATCCATCTTCGACAACGTCGCTTATGGACCACGAATGTACGGACTTCGGAATCGGGATGACCTGCAGGCGATTGTGGATAGGAGTCTCCATCGAGCGGCTCTCTGGGACGAGGTTTCCGGCAGATTGAAGCTCAGCGGTTTATCGCTGTCAGGAGGTCAGCAACAGAGGCTCTGCATCGCTCGCACTATCGCGGTGGAGCCGGAAATCATTCTCATGGATGAACCTGCTTCGGCACTCGACCCCATAGCCACGATGAAGATCGAAGAGCTCATGCGGAAGCTGGCCGAGAAATACACGATAGTCATCGTGACACATAACATGCAGCAAGCTTCGAGGGTCTCAGATTTCACCGCATTTTTTATGGTCGATGAGAACCGGGCCGGATTCCTTGTCGAGTACGGAAAAACCCATGATATCTTCATCCATCCGCAGCACAAACAGACCGAAGATTATATATCCGGTCGCTTCGGCTAAGGCTGAACAAGTGATACAATAGGAATTGCCATGATTGTGCGTGAACATTTTGAAGAATGCCTTAAAGAGCTGTCACTGAAAGTGCTCAAACTCGGCACCTACGTCGAAGGGGCACTGAAAAAGTCCTTGAATGCGTTGATGGAGCAGGATGTCAAAGCCGCTGACGAGATTATGGTCGAGGACGAAGTCATCAATCGGATGCAGCTGGAAATCGAGGATGAGTGTGTCGGCATGATCGCCCGCGAACAACCTGTGGCAGGAGACCTTCGAGAGATCATGACGACCATCAAGGTGGTTTCGAATCTGGAACGAATCGGTGATCACGCTGTTCATTTGGCCAAGGCCACAAAGCGGCTGGCCGGTCAGCCCTATCACAACTCGATCCAAAAGATAAAAAAGATGGCGGAAATCGGAATCCAGATGGTTCACGACGGCGTCGACGCTTATGTCAGAAAGGACAACGAAAAGGCCCGTGCTGTGGCAAAAGCAGATGACGGCATAGACGAGATTCACGACGCCTTGATCACAGAGCTGCTGGATGCTATGCGGGAGCGCAAGCAACCCGTAGAGATGTCTACATCGCTCCTGTTCGTCAGTCGATTTATGGAGCGTTTGGGCGATCATATGGCCAGCATCTGTGAATGGATCGTTTACGGCATTGAGGGCGAGCACGTGGAACTGAATCAGTAAGATCTACTGGATTGGATCATCCATCGCCACGTACAATTCCGGCTCAATTTTTTGCTATTCTAACAGGTTTTTCTAGAATTGAGGTGAGCCGGAATTGCTACAAGCTTGCGGAGCAAGCAGTTGGCATGCGTGAAGAATTCATATGCTAAGCTTTGGGTTGTGGGCGCAGCCAACGATATGTAGTCCTCAGTCTAGAAGCAGGGCTTTGGAGCTCGGGAAACGAATACTAAACCTGCTTCCCTCTCCCGGGGTGCTCTCCACCTCGACTCTCCCCTGATGCGAAATAGCGATATGCTTGACAATCGCCAATCCGAGGCCGGTGCCGCCGAGATCCCGGCTTCGAGCCTTGTCGACTCTGTAGAATCGTTCGAACAACCTGGAGAGGTGACGCTCTTCGATCCCGCATCCCTGATCCTGCACAGCGATCTCTATCTCGTTTCCGAGCTGACGGGCCGAAATATCGATGACGCTGTTCGAGTCGCTGTATTTAATGGCATTGTCGATAAGGTTTCCAATCGCCTGCTCCAAGAGTCGAGGATTGATTTCAGCTCGTAAAGATTCATCACAATCGATGTTGACAGTAATACTTTTTCTGTTCGCCTGCTCGGCATAGGCTGCGGCGGATCCCTCGATAACGGAACGAATTTCAGCCTGCATTACGGGAATGCGATCCCATTCTACATCCTGCTCGATTTTTGCCAAAGAGAGCAGGTCATCGATGATCGCGGCAAGTCTATCGGCCTGCCTGGCAATGATGTTCAGGTACCGCCTCGACTTATCCTGGTTTTTGTTATTGCTTTCCAAGAGGGTTTCGACGAATCCTTTGATTCCCGTTATTGGTGTTCTCAGCTCGTGAGAGACGTTGGCGGCGAACTCTTTTCTGATCATCTCCAGCTGCTGCATTCGCGTGATGTCGAAGAGGACCACCAGAGCTCCCATATCGTAGCCGTTATCATCGAAAAGCAAAGTTCCGTGGGCTCGCAAATACCGTTCTTTTTCCTCGTAGAGTTGAAGGTTTCTGATAATCGGTTTCCTTTCGTCGAAAATCTTCTGTATGAAGTCGAGAACGGCGCTGATTCTCACGATCTCTTCGATTCTTCGACCCAGCGCTTCGGCAACGGAAACGTGAAAGAGATCAGCTGCAGCCTGGTTCAAATTGATGATGTTTCCCTGGGTGTCGATAGCCACTACACCTTCGATCATGCTGGAGAGGATTGCCCTTTCCTGGGTTCTTTGCTTAGAATCAAGCTGAATACGCTCGTTCAGCCGGGTGGTGAGTGTGTTGATCAGCTCGATAATGCTGCGATTTTCGGCCCACCACGGGACCGTCAGCGTCAATCCGTGCTGCTCGGAAATAGCCTGTCGTGCCTCCGAATCGATACGCCGGAAATAACGTCTGATTCGTAGAAAAACGTAGAGAAGCACCCCAAAAGCGCAGACGGATACGATAAGAACAGAAACTGCTACGATGTAGTTGACTCGTTGATAGGTAACGAGAATTTCTGTCTCGAGGCTGGCCGGAGAGCCAGATTGATCGAATCGATCAGCGAGTCGATTGATGGAGACTCTAAAGACAACGAGGCTCGCCACCTGGCCTAATAGCAGGACAAGAGTTACAACGATAAAAACTCTGGTAACAAGACTTCTCGATCTCACGAGTTCTTCCCAATCAGCAGTTGACTGCAGTTTCGAAGCCGCGCTTCGGGCGGCCTCAGCCGCCCACGCTGAGCCATCCCGACTGAGCCCGTATCGCTGCTTTGCAGCGGTCGCAGCGA
>CAZLRN010000076.1:0-13298 GCA_964561715.1 uncultured Spirochaetales bacterium | reverse complement strand
GCTTTGCAGCGGTCGTAGCGACGCACCGCCGCTTCGGCGGACCGCGCCGAAGCGGTGATCTTTTACTACTTAACATTTATTTAGTATTGCCACAAGTCTCTCCGGGAGAGAGTTTTGTGTCAGTTGCTCCTACGAGCATACACATTGTAGAATCGGGCTATCTACAGCATATCGTTGGCTGTGCCCATAACCCAAACAATTTGGTCTATTTTATACATGCAGCCAACGATTTAGCAATTCCGGCTCAGATCGATTTCGGAAAATCTTGCTAGAATAACAGGAAATTGAGCCGGAATTGCATATCACACATAAGGAGGAAAGGTTAGGGCATGACGAAAAAAGAGCGCGTTTTGGCTGCCATTAAGGGGGAGGAAACCGATCGAATCCCCTATTCAGCCTATGTTCATTCCACTGTACACGAGAGGACGGTGGAAAGATTTACCGAGTTCACCCTCGACTTCTATAAGAAATACAATCCCGACTACATCAAGGTCATGTACGACGAGAATTACGACACCCCAGTGAACCATCAGTTTTTGAGATCAGTGGAACTTTGGCGCAAGCTCGAGGAGTTCGATCCCAAGTTGGGGGCCTTTGGGCGTCAGGTCGAAAGCCTCAAAAGAATTAAAGATGCCGTGGGAGATGGGGTGCCGGTCATTCAGACGATCTACTCGGCGCTTCATGTTGGCTATAGGCTGGCCGGTATGAGGATTCTTGAGGATTGGAAAGAGGATCCCGAAGGCGTTAGCCAGGGTCTCAAGACGATAGCGCTAAACCACAACAAATTCGTCGAGCGCTGTGCTACGGAAGTCGGAATCGATGGTTTCTTTTTTGGGGCCTATGGCTGCGAAGACGAATGGATGAGCCAGGATCAGTACAAGGAAATGGTGATGCCTTCGGACAAGCTTATGATCCAGGCGGTCCGCAAAGGCGAAATTCTGATCCTGCATATTCACGGCGAAAAAAAGGCCTTCTTCGATCTGCTCAAGGACTACGAGTGTGATGCTATAAGTTGGGAGGATCGATTGGCCGGTCCTTCTATTACAGAGGCCAGAGCTAAAACGGACAGGTGTCTTGTCGGCGGTATCGATCATTTCATGGCTGCAAAATGCAAGCCGGAGGATATAGTGAGTCAGGGCAAAGAGGCGATCGAGGCTGCGAAAGGAAAAAAACTTATATTGGCGCCGGGCTGTACCTTTCCAGATGACACCCCGCCGGAGAATATGCTGGCTTTGAGAAATGCCGTAGGAGAATAGGAGGTAAAAATGGAACTATACGAAGCTATCGAGAAGCGGAGATCGATTCGCATCTTCAGCGCTCCCGCCACCGAAGAGCAACTGCGAAGAATCATTCTCACCGGGACGAAGGCGCCGTCTGGGGGCAACAGGCAGGGGTGGGAGTTCGTCATCGTCGATGATCCCTCGATCGCGGCGCAGATTGCAGACATCAAATACCGTCAGAACGGTCAGCTGGCTCCTCGGGAGGGGGAGACACGGGCAGATGTCGAAAAGAGAGCTCTCCGTCAGAGAGAGTCCTTTGATAAAGCCAGCATTGTCGTGGTCTGCAACAAGGTCGGCGAAGCTCCGGGAGCATGGCTCTGCATGCAGAATATGTCCCTGGCGGCTTTCGCGGAGGGCCTTGGAAGCGTCATCACCGGCTACTGGGGCGAGTGGCAGCGAGAGGTCGAACGTGCCGTTGCCGTTCTGGAGGGCTATGAGCTAACTGCTGTTATAAAGATCGGTGTGCCCGGAGAGCAGCCCGCGCCGCCGACTAAGAGACCCGATTTTAGCTGGTTGCACCACAACAGCTTCTGAATCTCAGATTCCCTGGTTGTCAGGCGATAAGAGTGCGTCCCGCATCGACCGTGATGATCTCGCCCGTCATGCTGTCGTTTTTCGCCACCATCAGGACAGCGGCGGCCACGTCTTCGAGTTCCGGGAAGCGCTTCAAGGGAGCTCCTTCGATTGTCTTTTGGATGCTCTCCTGCGACCTATTGGGGACCCAGCGGGTCAGCATTGAACCGGGGGCCACAGAGTTGACCGTTATCTGCGGAGCAAGCCCTACAGCCAAGCATCTGGTAAACTGTACGAGCGCGGCTTTGGAGACCGAGTAGCCCAGGCTGCTTCCCATCGGCCGTAATGCCGAAACCGTAGTAATATTTACTATCCTTCCTCCCCCCTGTTTCCGCATAATTGGCACAACTGCTTTGCAGCAGAGAAAGGGCCCCTTGGCGTTGACCTCCATGAGGCGATCCCAATCCTCCTCCTTCATCCCATCCAGATCGGCGAAGGGTACAAATACGGTAAAGGCGGCGTTGTTGACGAGCACATCGATTCGGCCGAACTCCTTCATAACTCCCTCTACCATTGCGTTAACCGCTTTTGAGTCGGACACGTCGGCCTTTGCGGCGATCGCTTTTGACCCTAGTGCCTTGATTTCCTCAACGGTCGAGAAAGCCTCCTTCTCCGAGCGAGAATAGCCTATCGCAAGATTCGCTCCCTCTCGAGCCATCGCTAGTGCGGTGACCCGGCCTAGTCCCGTTCCGCCCCCTGTAATCAACACAAACTTGTCTTTGAGATCCATTATGCCTCCTTCTCAGAGAAGAGATAGTGCTACGATGTCATATCGTTGGCTGCGTCTGCAACCCAAACAATTTGGTCTATTTTATACATGCAGCCAACGATTTAGCAATGGTTGCACGTCTCTGATCAATCTGCTCCGCCGTCGCTCTCGAAAGCCTCTCTGTGGCGAAATCGATTCATGAAATCGAGAAAGGCTCTGTTCTCGAGGGGCGGTTTCTCGAAAAAAAAGAGATGCGAGTCACAACGGCAATCCGAACTCCCAAAGCCTCGACAGCTGTGCTCGGAGAGAGACTCGAGCTTTCGGGCCAGGGCGCACTCCAGGCGCCGGGCTGATCGGAAAGGGATCGCTCTAATCTTCGAAGCCAAAGGAGTCAGATAGTCGATGTGCCAGTGCTGCGTTTTTTGCCGCCGTAAATGCCGGTTGATCCGGCTCTGCAGGTTATTCATGGCGGAGCCCACATAAACGTAAAATCCTCGTGCAAACCTGGAGTGGGGCAACGATCCTGGAGAAAGGGATACGGATTGATGCAGCTCTATGACAAGCAGGTAGGATCCGCCTCCCTTGAGATGTTTTTGCGGTGTTGCAAGATCCACAGGGATAAAGGCCTCTTTAAGGCTCACCTCTCCATCCCGGTCCGTTGTGACGGACGAGGCGAAAACCTGGAGCGGGCGCTCGGTCCGGCTATCCTTGCGGCTTGCCGCTTGACGGCATCCGGCCAACCGAACCAAAGCGGCGCTGAAGTCCGGATCGGTGTGAATGTTAGGCATAAAGATGCGGGCCTGGGGCTGCATGATCATAAAGAGAACGGCACCTTTCGAGCGAAATGTCTCGGATGTGCCGATTTTCCCCAACTCCTCGATGTGGCGTCGCCCTCGAACCGTCGGTGCATCCGGAAAGAGCGCCACCCCCTCCTCGACGAGGGTGCAGCATTTCACCTCCAAAAAAACCGGCCCATCAGGTGTCACAATTCGAAAGTCGAATCGTGAGCTTCCCAAGGACACCTCCCTCTCTATTTCCAGAGCATCGGGGTAGAGGCGGGGTAGAACCAGCGCATGAGCTACTGCGTTGGCTCGCGAGGAGATAAGGGGCACGACTCGGTTCCTGTAATAGACGGCCGCCAATGTGTAGCGGGTCCTGCGGCGGCTAGGCCTCTGGGGATCCGCCTTCCAGTCGGGGCTCTCTTCGAGAATTACCCGAGCGCCGGGGACTAGAAGCTCGAGCAGGCTTCCGGGATTGGGGCAGTGAGCCTCATACGATCTGCCTGCGATTTCAACCCGCGCAACGAAACGGTTTGGCCTTTCTTTAAAGATGGCTTCTGTTGCAGCCGTAAAGATCCTCATCGATTATGCGCAATTATGGAGCCAAATCTTGTTTTTCAACAAGATTTGGCGAAGTAATTGCCACAAGCTTGCGGAGCAAGCAGCTTGCGGAGCAAGCAGCTTGCGGAGCAAGCAGCTTGCGGAGCAAGTAGTTGGCTGCATATAGTAAAATAGGCTAGATTGTTTGGGTTGTGGGCGGGCCGCGTAGGTCGCAGCCAACGATAAGGAATCATGTCCTGATATCAAGAGACTTTTCCAGCTTCACAATGACTCGAACATCTTTGTTCTTACCCGAAACCTCCAGGCGAAAGGGAGGTTGCAGGTACTCGATTTGCATCGACAGGCTGTATCTTCGCCCCGATGGGAGGGTAAACAGAAGGGGAAGTGGTTTTGGCGGATTCTTGCCTACGAGGATGCGATAAGTCACCGCCTGCGTGGAGGTATCGACATCTCGAATGAACGGGAAATTGGAATCGAATAGGATGAACTCTTCTTCGGAGGTAAGGGAAAGCTGGAGTTTGTAGGGTTGACCCGTTGGTTTGAGCACAAGCTGCACATTCCTCCTGTCCAGGATTTCCGTTGCGCTGCTCTCCACAGAGAGCAGATCTTTGGGGCTTTCCTCGGTGAAAAGGTACTGCCGGTTGAGTGTATCGATCTGCCGCGGAGTATCGCCCTTCCAGTAAAAAAGCCTGCCCAGGGGGCTTTGGCTCGAAAGCTCGATCCTGGAAACTCCCCTATCAGGATCAATCGTGTATGTGACCGTCACGGGCTGAGGATTTGTCGGACCAAAGGGGGAGAAGACAAGCAGAAACACCAGAAGACCCATGGTTATGGCTCCCAGTAACGCCAGATTCGACCTATGGATGATCAAGCGACGTGTAGGGGACACTGAAAAGAGGTAACCGAGGCTCACCACACTGAGAAGATAGGGAAGGAATATCGCAGAAATGAGCAAATTGCCGTAATAATCCGATAGCAGAACGCCACGGCAGAACTCGTACTTTGGAAAACTGAACATATCCACTGTTGCCTTGATCAGCCAGAAGGGAGAAATCGCAAGAAAGAGAAGCTTGAGAATCCGGTTGTGAAAAGCAGAGAAGAGAAAGATAAAAAAATAGGCCCACAGAAAGTAGTAGGAAAAGGAGATGTTTATCACGGAAAGAATCGCAACGTTGAGCAGAAGGACTAGGAGAGCCGAAGAGCTGTAGTACCTGGTCTGCTTGGGATGGGGAAATTTCATCACAACCGGACTGATAACGACGAAGATAAGGATCGTGAGAAGGACCTTAAACGCGAGGAAGATCAGAGGCTTTGCCTTCCACAGCTCGGGACTATTACGAATCCAAAGAACCCCCTGGATTGCGTAAGTGGTAGCCAAGAGCGAAAGGAGCCATAGGAGGAGGAGTATAAGTGGAAACCAAAGGTTTAGAAGCACCGCCAGCATATTCCCGAAAAACCTTTGGGAGAATAGTTGAATGTAAAGAAGAGTCAATACAAGAACGCTGCCCAGAAGAATCACGTAGGTTGTCTCGGGAACGATCAGGTAATTATTCAGCACCTGGAACAAGAGGTAATGACGGTCCCACTCCTCTGGAATGCCTTCTCTATAGGATTCTATGAAGCGCCAGAAGAAATCGGCGAACGAAGGTATCCACTGCTTTTGGTACTCCCTGCTCGTTTCTTCGTAGCGACCTTCGAAACTCACTGCGGGGTAGCCCGCGTTCAGATAGGGTTCGATGATTGTTCGCTCGGCAGTCAATCCGAGTCTGAAGAGCTGGTTTTCATTGCCTACTGTGAGGAAGGGGAGTTCCGTCTGCCGTAGATTGGACGAGTAGCTTTCGATCAGCCAGTTAGGGCTGACGATACCCCTCGCTCCGCTTCGGATGATCAGTCTACCGGGTATCCTCCTCATGTTGAGATAGAGAACGGTCACCGGATCGTGGGGAAAGAAGTTTTCGAGAAAGAGCCGGCTTCCCATCGGGTAGGCCGGTTCGTCGCCAAACTCGGCGCCGAGGAAGAGCACCTTGAGAGTGATGGGCATGGTTTTTGATGTTGCCTGGGACAAGATCTCGAGAGCTGCCGCAATATTGATCGAGCCGCTTTGCTCGACGCCAATGCCGGGTGGGTGATTGACAGGCACGCTGAGTATCAGGGTATCCCCCCTCTCCCCCTTAAGGGTAACCTCAATGCATCTGGAAAAAGAATGCCCTATATCTGACTCTTCGAAATTGAACGTCCGATAGGGTACCTTGTATTCCTCCAAAGCCGTTTCGACAAAGCGGAAAAGCTGTTCTTCGTTTTCGGATGACTCCAGTCGTGGGAAGAAAGCGTCTAGCTCGGCTATCTGTGTTTCGGGGTGGCAGGAGGGGGAAATCAGGAGAAGGATGAACGCATACAAGATGTTCCTATATCCCACACGGTCGAGAATAGGAGAGATTTGCTGGTCGCGTCAAGCAAATCTGAGTCTTGCGAGCTAACGACGGAGCGCCATGGCCAGGGGCCAGTTGCGCTTAAGTATCATATTTGCTACTTTTTATCTTGAAATGGATATCCTCCCAGAAATTCTGGCAAGACGAAGCTGCCGGAAATTTAAAAACAAGGCCGTAGAAAAAAGCAAGCTCGAGCGAATCCTGAAGGCCGGACAGCTCTCTCCGTCAGCCAAGAACAGGCAGGCGTGGCGCTTCGTTGTGGCTCAGAAGGCTCCTCTACGGAAAAAGATCCAGGAAGCTGCCTTCGGGCAGGAGCATGTGGGCCAGGCTCCTGCTATCGTCTGTCTCTGTACGACCAATATCGACTACCGTATGCCCAACGGCCAACTCTCCTATCCTATCGATATAGCCTTTGCCGCCTCTTCCATGATTTTGCAGGCAACGAGAGAGAAGCTGGGATCTTGTGTTGTCACAACCTTTGACGAGCAGGAGATCAAGGAGTTGCTGAATATTCCCTTCGCGATGAAGGTCGTGTTGATGGTGCTTTTCGGTTACGCCGTGGAGGAATCGGAGCCGACGACGAGGAAAACCCTCAAGAGAATCGTATCCTACGATCACTGGTAGGAGCGAAGTACTTCCTTTAGCATTTCTTGAACATTAGCTACCTCATTCCAGGCAAGAGGTCCATCTTCGTAGATGATGCTTCCCTCATGCCCCTTTCCCAGAAAGAGAACGGTATCGTTTTCCCGGGCCATCTCGAGAGCCATCCTGATCGCCTTTTTTCTATCCGGCTCGAGATAGAGCTCTCTTTCCCTGGTTTTGCCCTTGCAGCCCGCCGCGATGTCATGGAGGATCTTAAATCGATCCTCTCCTCTAGGATCTTCGTCCGTGAGCACGACGATTTCGGCATTTTCGCAGGCGATCGCTCCCTGGACCGGTCTTTTTTCACGATCTCTCTCTCCGGCTGATCCGAAGACCGCAATGATTCTACCTAGGGTTACAGTGCGGACCGATGCAAAGAGCTTGCGAAAAGCCTCGGGGGTATGGGCAAAATCCACGATCACTCGATAGGGTTGCCCCAGCTCGAGATACTCCATTCGCCCCAGGACTCCCGTGAGTTTAGGAAACAGGGGTGCGAGCTCATCGAGAGATAGGTTCAGCAGTTTAATCACGGTTAGGGTAGCGGCCATGAGATCCTCGACGTGGAAAGCACCGGGCAGATTCAGTCGGCCTGGTACCTCATGTCCTGCCGAAGAGAAGATGAAATCCGTTCCCCTCTCTTGGGTGGAGAGAATCCTACAGTAGAGATCTGCATCGGGATTCTTTGAGCTGAAGAGATAGACAGGGACAGAGGCGGCGGCGACGAAGAGCTTCTGATTGGGATCGTCGCCGTTGACAACGCCGAAACAGGGCCCCTTTTGGGGAGCTCGCCCCAGGGGAGCTTGCTTCCCCAGGGGAACTTGTTTCCCCAGGGCTCTGAAGAGGTTGGCCTTGTCGTTTCGATACTGCTCGAGACTGCCGTGAAACTCCAAATGCTCGTGGGTCACGTTTGTGAGGACTCCCACATCAAAAGACACATCCGTAAGGCGATGGGTTTTGTGGGAGAGACCGTGGGAGGTTGCTTCCACAATAGCGAATTCGTTTCCTCCATCCAGAATATCTCTGAGAACACCTTGAATCTCGACCGCTTCGGGCGTGGACTGACGCATAGGATTTCTCAGGACACGATCTGCCGTTTTGAGGTTCACCGTCGAGATGAAACCGGATTTCCTTCCCAGCATCTCGAGCAGCTGATGAATGAACCAGACGGTTGTGCTTTTTCCGTCCGTGCCTGTCACTCCGATGACTCGCAGTTTTTTTGATGGATGGTCATAAAAGGCGGATGCCATCTGTGCGAGGGCCACGCGGGTATTCGCGACCTTTATGTAGGAGAGCCCTTCATCATAGCTCTCGAGATCCTGTGAGTGCACGATCCCAACAGCACCCCTTTTCTGAGCTTCCGGCACAAAGCGGTGTCCGTCAGTGTGTTGTCCCTTGATGGCGAAGAAGAGAGACCCCCTCTCGACGGCTCTGGAATCATAGGTGAGGTTTTTCACCAGAGTATCGCCTCCTAGTCGGGTCCGGAGGGTCTCGACACCTGAAAGGAGCGATGAGAGGGAAGCCGGATGCATGATCGCAAGAGTACCAAGAGTTGTGCTTTTCTTCAATAATAGGTAAAATTCACGCGTCCTCACTGGGAGGGGCCATTGTCCTTTTCTCTCGATCACCCCTATCTGACCCAACAGCTGATAGCCTATATCGGCAACAAGCGGGCGCTGCTCGGTTTTCTTTACCGGGTTTTCGAGGAGCTTGCGGCTAAAACGACTTCGGCTCGGAAGCCTCCCGCTCGGAAGCCTTCGGCTAGGAAGCTGGGGCGAGTCTTCATCGATCCCTTTGCCGGAAGTGGAGCTGTGTCGAGGCTGGCTCGACTCATGGGTTACAGGGTACTGGCAAATGACTGGGAGTCCTATGCGGAGGTGCTCAATACCTGTCATCTAGCGGTGGAAAAACGCGATCTGGAGCATCTGTTTGCAGCGCGTGGCGGGATCGATCAGGTGCTCGAAACTCTCAACGATCTTCCAGAGCCGAAGGAATCGCTCACCTATATCGCGCGATACTATGCCCCAAAGCGCACGAGCAAAGCGGATTACAGGAGGGAGAGGCTTTTTTACACGCGAGAGAATGCCCTTCGAATCGATGCTATTCGAGAGAGTATCGAGCAGTGGTATCCCGACAGCAACCCAAGAAATCCACTGGACAGCGATGCCCTCGAAAAAGCGATTCTCCTGGCTCAACTGATCTATCAGAGCGCCACCCATACAAACACCTCAGGAGTCTTCAAAGCCTGTCACAAAGGTTTTGGAGGGCACGGGAGGGATGCACTCAAGCGAATCATGGGCGCTATCAGACTCAGCCGTCCGGTTCTTATCGATGCTTGCTGGCGGGCTGAGGTGTTTTGCCTCGATGCATCGGATTTTGTGGCTCATCACAGCGGCGATATCTGCTACCTCGATCCCCCCTACACGATCCATCAGTACGGCAGCAACTACCACATGCTCAACACCATTGCCCTCTGGGATAAGCCGCCGGTGGATCAAACCCTTACAGCCAGCGGAGGCATGAAAGAGAAGGCTGGTATCAGGAGGGACTGGATTAAAACCCGATCGCCCTACTGCTACAGAGACGAAGCGCTTCCGGCTTTTGAGAATCTGCTCGACAAGATAGATTGTCGATTCATCGCCCTCAGCTACAACACGGAGGGCATTGTTCCCTTTGAACAGCTCTACGAGTCCCTGACCTCCCACGGGCGTGTGGAGCTGTACACCAGCGATTATCTGAAGTACAGAGGTGGAAGACAGAGCCTGCTCCGAGAGAACTATAATCTCGAATTACTCTTGGTGGTCGAGCGGGGCGGTCACAACGGCAAAGGGGAGAGGCTTCGAATGGACCGACTGCTTCGGCAGAAACAACTTCGGGTTCTTCTGAAGCAATCCTTTTATCCCGATCGTATCAGGAGGCGGTTCCGGTGCATCGATTCCTCTATCCATTTGAACTCCCATCGTTTTTCGATGCCCTTTCTCTATCGCTTTGACCTGAGGGCCCGGCGAGACTCTCCAGATAATTACATAGAGCAGTTCTTGTCTAGCGGCGACGACGAGCTCTTGGTGGACCTTCAGAGTCGCCTTGCTCCGTGTGTCTGCCTGGACAAGCGGGACGAGATTGAGATCATTCTCGAAATCATAGAGCCTCTGACCGATGAAAGGATGAGGCATCAGCTCATAAAGAGAGCTCTATGGTTGCTGAGGAAATTTGCTTTCAGGAAGTATCAGAGCCTCTTCGAAGAGGCTTTTGTCAGGATTCAGGGGTTTCTCGAGAAACACAGCCTGCATAACGGCTGCTACGAGGAAGAGCTCGTTAGCATAGAGACGAGAGCGCAAAAGCGCTTCAACGGTTAATCGAGGTCTCGGAGACGGTATCTTGCGGTTCCGGGGAGAAGCCAGCCTCTTCTCTCTGCCTGAGGTACTCGATAAGTGAAGCCGCGGTATCGCGGGTAACTCCTGCCTCTTTCATGAGCTCTTCGGGTGAGCTGTTTAAGATCGCATCCAGGGATCCAAAGGCTCTGAGAAGTCTCTGGCTCCTGCGCTTTCCGATTCCCGTAATCTCTTCCAGGATCGACTGAGTCATTTGCGCATCTCTCAAGCGCTTGTGAAAGCCCGTGGCGAATCTGTGGGATTCGTCCCTCACGGCTTGGATGATTCGCAGGGAGGCGGAACCCTCGGGAAGAACTATGGGCTCACTGCTGTCCGGTTTAAAGATCTCCTCCCTCTCTTTGGCCAGCCCGATGAGAGGCAGATTGGACAGTCCAAGGGATTCGAGAATCGATTGAGCCGCGCTGACCTGCCCCTTGCCCCCGTCCACGAGTATGAGATCCGGACGTTCTAGGTTTTCGTTCAATACCCGTGTATAGCGCCGTGCAATAACCTCGCGCATCGCTTCGTAGTCATCGACCTTTCCTTTGAGTGAGCGGATCTTGAAGTACCGGTAGGAGCTCTTGTCCGGACGCCCGTTGTAGAAGGATACCATTGAGGCCACAGTATGTTTGCCCGCCAGGTGTGAGATGTCGAATCCTTCGATTCGTTTTGGCACACCCTTCAAGCCCAGGGCTTCTTTGACATTCGCCAGCTTGGCAACATCCTCCTCTTCCCGATCCCACGCCGTAAGGTCTTCGCGGGCGTTCTCTTCGGCCATATCGAGGATTTTTGCATCGTCACCTCTAGGCCGAAAGACTATGGAGACGGTCTTGGAGAGAGACTCTGAGAGGTACACAGAGAGGGATTTAATCTCCCTTGTTCCCCGAAGATAGATGCGGCCCGGGGGATTCTGTTTTTTGCTGTAGTATTGAATCACAAATTGATTGAGTGCCTCCTGCGTCTCTGAATACACTTCTGTTCGAAATGTTTCCCTTCCCGCCAGTGAGCCCTCCCGCATTTTGAGGATAACAAAGCTGCATAGGGTATCGTGGGCGGCGTATCCGATGTAATCCCTTGCCTGGCTCCTGCGATCGATAATCTGTTGCCCCTGAGAGAACTCGATAATCGTATTGATCTGATCCCTGATGAGGGCCGCTCGCTCGAAGTCCAGATTCTCGGCAGCCTTGTCCCGCTGGGCTATCAGATCAGCGATCAGGGAGTCGGTCTTGCCCGAGAGCAGATCTCTGATCTGATCGACCATCTGATTGTACTCCCGGCGGTCGATTCTTCCACAGCAGGGAGCGGAGC
Organism: uncultured Spirochaetales bacterium; assembly: GCA_964561715.1. Classification (GTDB taxonomy): domain Bacteria; phylum Spirochaetota; class Spirochaetia; order SZUA-6; family CAZLRN01; genus CAZLRN01. The sequence goes on along the minus strand of CAZLRN010000076.1, from coordinate 1,649 downwards.
AGCGACCAATGTGATAGTAGAGACAGGGATAATCCCTCTTTTTCAGTCTGCCTCGACACTTTCGCAGAGGAAAGAGCTTTTCGATAAGCTTCAGATAGAGATCCAGCTGTGTGGCGTGAGGGTAAGGCCCGAAGTACTGGGAGCCATCGAAAAAGATCCTGCGGGTTCTGAAGACCCGCGGATACGGCTCCGCCGTAATTCTGATGACGGGATAGCTCTTACCATCTTTCAGGTCGATGTTGAATCGAGGTTTCCACTGCTTAATCAAGTTGTTCTCGAGCAGCAGCGCCTCGTAGTCGCTTCGAGTGATGATGGTCTCCACATCATCGACGTTGTCCATCAAGATTTTGGTTTTGATATCTTTGATTCCGGTGAAATAGGACTGAACCCGTTTCTTGAGGCTCTTAGCTTTGCCGATGTATATGATCCTCTTGGCGGCATTCTTCATGAGATAGACGCCGGGTTTATCGGGAAGAGAATGATATTTTGGTTTGAGCTCGTTTTTGCCAGCCATCTAATGTCTGGGAGTTCAGCACCTATAATATAACACTATTGCCGAAGCCAGGCTCTACGGGTTTGCTCGCCTTAGAGCGACGAATCCATAGCAGTGTACGATCACCGTCTCAACAACAAAACCGCAGGCATAGAGCACTGCGGCCATATAGGCTCCCGGAAAGCCAGGCCAGAGGCTCAGCCCTACGAATATGCCCACCGTGAGGAAGATAAATCGCGTCGCCGCGGAAAAGCCGATTGTGTTTGTCTTTTGCATCCTCATGAGAATGGCGTAGTTAAATTGACGCCAGGCCAGCACGAGCAGAGAGATGCTCAAGATTTGGACTGCGACGATGGATTGGCTGTAGATAGCGCCGGTTACCCCGATTACATGATGCAGGATGGCGCTGATAGCCGGTGTCAGCGATATTATCAGGATGCAGAGGGTCATCGCGGTTCCAACAATCAATGTGAAAAGTGTCATCCTCCCGATGGTCGACGGTCTGTCGTCGAAGGCCAGAGTCGTGTGCCGCCCCACCAATATGGGGCGCTCAAACGCCCAGACCACCGCGCGGGTAACCGTAAAAGGATCAATCGCAAAATAGGGCGGGACAGTTCTTGCCAGGCCTGCGTTGATTACCGTCCCGCTGGCCGCCATGACCCACGTGGTGAGCATAAGCGGAAAGAAGAATATGAAAATCCGTGCAAAGGAGAGTCCCCCATCTCCAATCCTTACACCGCTTCCCGAAGATTCAGAACCTGCTGCTCCATCGCCCTTGGTACCGCGAGCCTTTGTCAGCTTCGCCAGCCAATGGATGCACCCGGTATCCGCGCCGCTGGAAACGACAAACAGAAGCGCTCCGTAAACAGCCCCAGGCATAGATGCCAAAGACTTGGCCGCCACGACTGCCAGCACAAGAATGATAAACCGGGAGGCACCTCCGGCCAAAAGATATTTCGTTTGGTGGCGCTGAATGAGAACACCCTGGATGAACCCCCTCCAAACTGTAAATAGCGGGAAGAGGAGGAAGACGAAGAGAGTTTTCCTTGTCTTCTGAGCCAGCGATGGGGTGAGTCCCATGAGACTGCGAAGCAATACGTGCCAGAGGGGGGTTAGCACAACGAGAAGCCCGAAACCGACGACCACACAGCAGAGC
>CAZLRN010000075.1:0-13368 GCA_964561715.1 uncultured Spirochaetales bacterium | reverse complement strand
ATACGAAGCGATCGAGACCGAGTAAGATCAAGGAATTCACGGACAACTAGAGCTAGATGAGAACAACTCTGATAGACTCGATCTTGATACCAAGGATTCAATTTTCGTTCCACCGCCTGGCATATTCCAGGCGGTCCTGTCGTTCTTCGACACCGAATCTTGCGGAGCCTCCCCATCTCCTCCGCGGCCTCACAAATTCTGACGACATCCCACTCGGTATGTGCGTCATGCTGAGAATCGATATATTGACATGTCCGGAGATTGCTGATTGATGGTTTCCTGCATTTGTCCTCGACTGGAGCTCATGGGAATTACCACAATGCTGATCCCCTCCCCAGCACGGATATGTTCTTTCAAGGATTTTGAAGTTGACATCGTTAGCCTCCTACCTTCTCTTTCTTGGAATCTATCGCCGCACGAATTTCTGGAATCGTGGCAAAGCATTTTGTCATAGCATTAAAAATTCCAAAAGCGACGAGTTAAGGTGCAGTTCACGATCTAGTGGTGATCTGTCCTATTGATGACGGACGGCGGATTAAAGCTGCCGCAACAGCCGGCATCGCAGCCGAGATGAGCAGGATACCTGCGGCGATGCGCATGAAGCGTGTACCCATCCTGTCTACCATGGTACCTACAACAGACATCAGAAGGCCTGAGACAATCTTGCTGCCGATACAACGGGCCATCCATAGTAGAACGGTAAACGATGTCACCACGTAGAAGGCCTATCCGCCGTAACACCTTCCTCTATCTGGTTGTCCATTCTCATGGTTGTTGTAGGTAAGCGAGTCTCTGTCAACCGACAACCACGTATTGAGCCTCAAGGCCCGCACTGCTGAAACGAAAGGCTCTTCAGATTGACACCGCTGTCACTTTGAATTAACTTGCTTCATACCATTGAAGCTGCATATTATTGCTATTCTGGTGCTCCTCACGTTTCCGCTGCGCGGTCAAGAGCTAAACATGCTCTACATGGCCCAGGCCGGCTATCAACCCTCCGATATCCTCCAACGGGCTAAAGCATTCGAAGAAAAAACCGGCACGGCCGTCAAACTGTCTTTTGCGGAGTATGAGGATCAGTACAATCTTATAATAGATTCATCGACCAAGACGAAGGCGGATTATGACATCATTCTGGTTGATCTGATCTGGACAGCTGATTTTGCCGAGAGAGCGATCATCGATCCGATTCCGCAATATATGACAAACGAGGTTAAACAGGGCATCATTCCGGAAATCTATTCGGCTTTTTCCTATGCGGGCCGAGTCTGGGCCTTGCCTTTTCTAGCCAACTTCCAGCTGTTCTACACCAATATGGAGTTGCTGCATAGAGCCGGATTCATACTTCCTCCAACCACCTTGGAGGAAGTCGTTGAAATGGCCTCTGAGGCGAAGAGACTGGGCGTAATCCAATATCCTATTTTTGATTCGCTGCGTAAGCAGGAAGCGCTGGTTTGTGAATTTGTTTGGCTGGTCGGTGCCTTTGGGGGGGACCTGACGGATCACACCGGCAGGATGAATCTGACGACACCGGCATGCAGAAGCGCGCTGGAGTTTCTCGTTGGCCTGCTGGACAAAGAGCTGCTGAATCCGTATTCCTTGAAGAGCGAAGAGGTTTTTGCCGCAGAGGTGTTTATCTGGGGTGATTGTCTGTTCACGACGAACTGGACATTCCTAGTCGGATTGATAAATGAATCAGATTTGCCCATTCGGCAGGCGGGAAAGGCCAGTCTCATTCCGTCCGCTGCCGTCCTGGCTCATCAGAACAAAAGAAGCAGCACGATCAGTGGTTTTCAAGGCCTCTCCGTCACTCGAAACAGCGTGCAAAAGGAAAAGGCATGGCAGTTCATCCGGTATCTCTCGTCCCCGAATTTTCAAAGGATGCACTTAGCTGAAATGTCGGTTTGGAAGCAGGTATGGTCCGAAGAGAACACGCTGCAGGAAGATCCGTACATTGATCTCAAGAAGCAGCAGATCATTTACGTTCACAACCGTCCTATACATCCACAGTACCGTGAGGTCAGCGCTCGCTTACAGCATTGGATCTATGAAGCCTTGCAGAAAAACGTCGAAGCGCACGAGGCTTTGCTGAAGGCACAGCAGGAAATCGACCGCCTTCTGGGGGCGCCCAGCCGCTGAGATTATGATATGGTGAGCAAGAGATGTTCCGCATTCCCAACATAAGGCTGCAAATCTCGAGTAAAGTTGCGCTCTCCTTTATCATCCTGGTACTTCTACAAGGCATCGTTACTCTGATCGCTGTCACTCTCATTGTTTCCCGGACTCAGAACGACTCCTTCAGGACTCAGATGAATCGAGCCGTTTTAGGCATCGAAGGTTATCTGCAAGAGGTACTGGATGAGCAGATGATCAACGCCAATCTCTTGTCCGGGCAGGCCAAGGTAATCGACTATTCGGATTTTGGCCTCAAAAACCTGCTTCAGAGAGAGCTCTCGGTTTTTCGCTCTTCGCTGCAGATGGACTCAGTCGCAATTTATCTGAAGCCTCACGCCGCTTTTACCACCGTGGGAGCGGGAATGCTTGGCAGTCATGATCTCGAAGACAAGTTGAAACGTACTTTTGAAGGAGACGATAGCTTCTTTGTGACTTTGGGAGTGCAGGACATCAAACTGAGCGTGCTTGTGCCGATCATGCGGGAGGAAAAGATCATCGGCGTTTTAGGATTGAGCAGAAGCATGGATCAGGGCTTCGTACAGAAGCTCGAAACGATCACACATACGAGAATTATCCTCCTTTACAAAAACCGGACGATCGCGGCGGACGATCTGAGCAGGCAAACAACAAATAGAATCATCTCGGCTGCAAAGGGTAGGCCCGTCAAAGATGGAATGATGAATATAGACGGATTTATAGTCGGATCGATACCCATGGCGAGCTTTAAAGCACCCGAAGGCAAGGTCTTTTGTCTCCTCGACACAATGGAATACAGACAGCTCATCACTCGATACAACCTCATCTCTCTGCTTTCGACTCTTCTCATCCTCTCTGTTGCCCTCCTCATAGGGATTTTTTTCTATCGCGTTACTTTCAACAGGCCTTTTCAGCATCTTCTTGAAGGAGTGCACAGGATCTCCGAAGGCAATCTTCAGCACGACTTTCAGATTCCAGCCAAGGATGAGTTCGGCGACCTGGCCCAGGCCTTCGACAAGATGCGGATAAATCTCATCAACCGAGAGCGAGAGCTTCTGCAGCTTTCCCTGTACAACACTCTGATACTGGAGAATGTTCGTACGGGCATCGTAACCGTTGATCTGCAGAAAAGAGTCACAACCTTTAATCCGGCCGCAGCCGGCATCCTGGCTGCGGACTCGGCAAATCTCAAAGGGACCAAAATAAGCTCAGAGTCGTTGCCTCAAAACCTGTTTCGATTGATCGGGGACAGTCTGGAAGGCGACTCCCATACCACCGGCAGAGAAGTGAAAATCAGACGTGACGGTCAGGATCTGATCCTGACTCTGAGCACATCTCCACTGCTCTCGAAAGACGGTGAGAAAATCGGGGTGATCGCTATCTTCGAGGACATCACAAGGGTAAAGCAGCTGGAAGAAAAGCTTGCCATCTCCACTCGCCTGGCAGCCTCGGGAGAAATGGCTGCAGGAGTAGCTCATCAGATTCGAAATCCCTTGGGCGTTATGAAGGTATCCGCAGAGATGCTAAGAGACGATTTTCAGGTTGTCGATGACGAAACTAATTATCAGCGGCTTACGCATATGATGATAAACGAGATCGATACCCTTAATATCGTGATTCGGAATCTGCTAGATTTCGCCAGGCCCCGAGAAATCCAAAAGACGTTGTGTTCGATCCATGAGGTGATCCACAGCTCGCTCGACAGCCTGCCCCTTGATAAATACCCCGACCTTCAAATCGAAACACTCGATCTAAAGACTATTCCGGAGTACCTGATGGACAAAAGCCTCATCGAGCAGGTCATCTCCAACCTCGTGCTCAACGCCATACAGGCTTCACCGCCAGATGGGAAGATACAGATTCGTACGTCACTCAATCAAGGGCATTTACATATCGAAATCCGGGATTGGGGTTGTGGATTCGACGAAATAGTCGAAAAGCAGATTTTTAATCCCTTTTTTACAACCAAGTCCACTGGAACTGGTCTGGGGCTTTCCATCAGCCACCGGATCATCGAACAGCACAATGGCAGGATCGATGTTTTCTCCGAGCCGGGAAACGGCTCGACCTTTCGTATCATCCTGTAGGAGGTAGCAATGAGAAGAATCCTTGTCGTGGACGACGAACAGAATATGCGCCAGGCCCTTACGATCCTATTGGAGAAACACCACTACTCTGTCTGTACAGCCTGTGACGGGAAGGAAGCCATCGCCATGATCAATGGAGGAGAGGTCATCGATCTGATTGTTACGGACCTAAAAATGCCCGAAGCGGATGGCATGGCCGTGCTGAGCTATCTCAAAGAAAGCAAACGCGATATACCGCTGGTTCTTATCACAGCCTACGGTACCATAGAGGCAGCCGTCGAAGCGATGAAAAAGGGGGCAGCTGATTTTATCACAAAACCCTTCAACAAGGATGTAATCTGCCATGTCATCGAGAGGATCTTTCGGATAGAGAATCTCAGCGAGGTAAACCGGCACCTCAAGGAAATATTGCAACATGAAAATCTCGTCTAAAAAAGCGAATCCTTGCGCCACGTCATGAATACGGTGGAAAAGGTAGCGGATGTAGCGACTCCGGTGTTGATCACGGGGGATAGCGGGGTGGGCAAAGGGCTAATCGCAGAGGCCATCCACAACCTTGGTGGCGAGGCGACGCGTCCGTTTATCGCCATCAACTGCCCAACGATTCCGGAGACGCTTCTGGAAAGCGAGCTCTTTGGCTATCAGAGAGGAGCTTTTACCGGGGCTAACACGGATTTCAAGGGAAAGATTCGATTGTCCGAAGGAGGAACCCTGTTCCTGGACGAAATTGCTGAAATCCCGCTCGGCGTTCAGGCCAAACTTTTACGCATCCTGGAAGAGAAGCTCTTCGAGCCGCTTGGAAGCAACACAACCATCAAAATAAACAATCGTATCATATGCGCCACAAATCGCAATCTCAAGGGGCTTGTCGACGAGGGGAAGTTTCGCAAGGACCTGTACTACCGCATAAACGCCATTACCGTAGATATTCCCTCCCTCGACAAACGGAGAGATGATATCCTGCCCCTGGCCGGCTTTTTTTTGGCTCATTTCGCAAGGAGAGATGAAAAAGAGAGTTTCAGGGCTATCAGAGGCCGTTAAAGAGGCGCTTCTACGGTACACCTGGCCAGGCAACGTGCGGGAACTGCGCAACGTCATTGAGAGAGCGGTGGTTCTTTCGCGTGGGGGACAGATTGAACTCTCCGATCTTCCGCTCGAGCTGCAGCAAAACGGCAGCGCACATACACCACAGGTAAACAGGCTCGAGAGCCTGGAGAGGAGTTTGCTGGAGGATGCCCTCAAAACCCGAGACGGCAATGTATCAGCCGCAGCTCTCGCTCTGGGAGTCTCCCGCAGCACACTGCGATACAGAATGAAGAAATACGGGCTTGTCCGTGGTTGAAATCAGCCTCTCTTTTGCGCAAAATCGGTTGATTTGAGCCATTTCTTTTTTCCTCGAATTCCTATAGATATAACTCCTCTCCGTACAGTAAGTTACTATCACCCGATTGGCACAACTTTTGCCGACAGTTTTAAAATCTCTAACGAGGAGGATAGTTATGAAAAAAGGGATCTTGTTGCTTGCATTGATTCTCTGTTCAGGTTTGCTCTTTGCCAGCCCTAAAGCCGAAACCGGCGGCGAGGTAGAGGTGCTTCACTGGTGGACTTCCGGTGGCGAAGCCGCCTCCGTTGCGGTGCTCAAAGAGCTTCTGGAAAAAGAGGGGTACACTTGGAAGGATTTCGCCGTCGCCGGTGGCGGTGGTGATCAAGCGATGACGGTTCTCAGATCCCGGGCGGTTGCTGGAAATCCGCCTACTGCAGCTCAGGTAAAGGGTCCCCAGATTCAGGACTGGGCTGAAGAAGGATTTTTGACCAATCTGGACGATGTGGCTAAGGCTGAAAAGTGGGATGACATAATCCCGAAGGTCGTCGCCGATATCATGAAATATCAGGGACACTACGTCGCGGTCCCAGTAAACGTTCACCGAATCAACTGGATGTGGGTAAACCCGAAGGTCTTCGAGAAGGCAGGAGCGAACATACCCAAGACGTGGGACGAGTTCGAGCAGGTCGCGAAAAAAATTCAGGCTGCCGGAATGATTCCTGTCGCCTGGGGCAGCCAGCCCTGGCAGGAGGCCACTGTTTTCGAAACAATCGTGGCAGGAGTCGGGGGAACGGATTTCTACAAAAAGACCATGGTCGAGGCTGATCCCAATGCGATGAAAAGCTCTACAATGGTCAAGTGCCTAGAAACGCTGAAGATGATGAAGCAGTACACCGATCCAGGTGCTCCAGGAAGAGATTGGAACCTGGCTACTGCAATGGTCATCAAGGGCGAAGCGGGAATGCAGTTTATGGGCGACTGGGCCAAGGGTGAGTTTACGGCGGCCGGCAAAAAACCGGATGTTGATTACATCGCCACTCACGCCCCTGGAACCGGCAAGCAGTTCATCTTCAACATCGATAGCTTCATCATGTTCGAGGTAAAAAACAAAGCTGCGAAAGCGGCCCAGAAAGCCATGGCACGTCTCATTCTGGAGCCCAAGTTTCAGGAGGTCTTCAATATCAACAAAGGCTCGATTCCGGTTCGCACCGGCATGCCCGAAGGCCCCTTCGATATCCCGGCACGCCTCTCTATGAAGGATTTTGTAGCCAGTGCAAAGAGCGGGGATCTGGTACCCAGCATGGCTCACGAAATGGCAACGAAGCGAGCCATCAGGGGCGCGATCATGGACACCGTCACCGCTTTCTACAACTCCGATATGTCAGCACAGGATGCTGCCAATCAGCTTGCAAACGCCGTCCAAGCGGCTAAATAGACCGGAAAAAGATCCTGTTAAAATGAATGATGGGCACCAAGTCGTGGCGACATCACGCTTGTGGTGCCCATCTTTTTCAGCTATCCTGATAATTGATGACGTATGAGCACAAACACTGTTAGGCGCAAAAGACTCACGTGGGAAAACATTCTGCCCAAGGTAGTGCTTGCCCCTACCCTGGCTGCGGCATTGATTTTCATCTACGGATTTATCGTGTGGACTATCTGGATCTCCTTCACCAATTCGAAAATTCTGCCCAATTATACGCTGAAGGGTTTTGTCCAGTATGTCACCCTTTTCTTGAAGGAGCCACGCTGGCGGGTGGCCATTCAAAACCTGTTTGTCTTTAGCGCACTCTTTATATTCCTCTGTATTCTCTTCGGACTGCTCATAGCCATCTTTCTCGATCAGCGGATTAGAGCGGAAGGCCTTTTTCGAACCGTCTATCTTTATCCTATGGCCCTCTCCTTTATCGTTACCGGGGCAACCTGGAAATGGATTCTCAATCCCAACCTGGGCCTGGAACGGCTAGTCGTTCAATTGGGACTTACGGGCTTCAAGTTCCGCTGGCTGGTGGATCCCAAGATGGCGATCTATACGATCGTGATCGCCGCCGTGTGGCAATCCACCGGATTCATCATGGCGCTTTTTTTAGCCGGATTGCGAGGTATTGACAACTCTGTTATCCAGGCTGCTCAGGTCGACGGCGCTACTCTACCCCGCATCTATACGAGCATCCTCATTCCCATGATGCGACCCGTGTTCTTGAGCTCCGTAATCATTCTATCCCACATTGCGATCAAGAGCTTTGACCTGGTCATGGTGCTCACCCAGGGCGGGCCGGGTATCGCCACGGATATGCCGGCAACCTTCATGTATTCGTTTTCCTTTCGATACGACCGCCTGGCGCTGGGTGCCGCAAGCGCAGTTGTTATGTGCCTGGCGGTAATGGCATTCATCATACCCTACCTGTATTCCGAGCTGCGAGGTACCCGCAATGCCTAAAATAGAAGAGAGAATAGTTGGGGAACGAACAGCGGGTTTTTATTTTTTAAGAGCTTTGACCTACGGGCTGCTGATCGCTACAGCGATCTATTTTCTCATCCCGTTCTTCATCATGGTCATCACGTCAATCAAATCGATGGATGACATCCGTACTGGGCATCTGATTTCCTTTCCGCGTGCGATCAGCCTGGACGCTTGGGAAAAAGCCTGGGGGAGCGCCTGCATCGGTGTGAATTGTGTGGGTTTGAAGGGCTATTTCTGGAACTCGGTTAGAATGGTGGTTCCGGCTGTGGCCTTCTCGACTATGATAGGGGCTGTCAACGGATACGTCTTTGCCAAATGGCGGTTCAGGGGCAGTGAGACGTTTTTTACATTTCTGCTTCTGGGATGTTTTATTCCTTTTCAGGTCATTCTGCTTCCCATGTCGCGGACATTGGGCATGCTTGGCTTGGCTCAGAGCGTCCAGGGATTGATTCTGGTCCATACCGTGTACGGGCTGCCGTTCACATCTCTGTTTTTCCGCAACTATTATATCTCGATTCCGGATGCATTGATCGAAGCCGCAAAGATCGACGGGGCGGGATTTTTCAAGATCTTCGCCAGAGTGATGGCGCCGATATCGGGACCGATATTCGTAGTCGCCATAATCTGGCAAACAACCCAAATCTGGAACGACTTCCTCTTTGGCGTCTGTTTTTCCGGAAGCGACAGTCAGCCCATCACAGTGGCCTTGAACAACCTTGTGAATACGAGCACCGGTGTGAAGGAGTACAACGTAGATATGGCGGGGGCGATAATTGCCGCTGTCCCGACTCTTCTGGTCTATATCATTTCCGGCAACTATTTTGTCCGCGGTCTGACCGCAGGCTCGATTAAGAAATGAAGCTCTGCTGAAAGAATATTCACTCCTTCGCTGATTCCCTTGCACCAACTGGCCCATCGTCCATGATGGAAGGGGCAGCAAAATCACTGTGCGACGTCGACAAAAAGCAATACATTTCTCCTAGCAGTCAACATGAAGAGGGCGACTTCGCATGATCGGGCTGCGAAAAGAGGTGTCAGTATGGAACGAACTTGCGGAAGGGTAGCAGGGTTGGCATTTGTTATTATTTCTACGGTATTTCTTCTCGCTTCATGTCCAGGAAGCACTGGCTCGTCTCGCACTCCCATCACAAGCGGCACAATATCGGGTTTCGCCTTCACGGTAATAGACGGCAAGATATTCCAAGATGTCGAGGATGGTCCGATCGATGCAGAGGATGAGGGAGGCATCATCGCCTTTGATGAGGATACGACAGGTCTGGGCATGTCCATTCCTGATCGGCTCCAGTTACGGACACAATTCTCACTGCAACCGGGCGGCAAGTTAGTTCCGGCGGCTTTCGGCGATACAGCCAATCTGCTGGCAGGAGGTTTATGGATGGAGTTGTCCCGGGATGGCACGAACATTCGTTACAAAATGGGATCCGGTACAGCCGAAGGATTGAGCGGCCCCTTCTCGCCGGGTCCGGCGGATGCAGGCGCAGCGATTTGGGTTGTCTCGGAGTACTACAACGCATCCACTCCCGGCTATGGCTCGGTTTCGGGCATTACGATCTGGCACCTCGACGATCTCTCTCCGACATTCTGCGGGGAGCAGATCGAGCAACATGACCTCGATGATCCGCCAGGAGGCTTCTACCGCGTCGGTATCGCGTTGAGGCTGGCTACTCTGCACGCCGTGAGCACAGTCGACCCCGTAATCGGTCCCTGCGAATAGCCTTGAAAATCGTGGAAGCCGCTCTCGGCTTCCCTACTTTAACGCAACGTGCAGGCGTACGGCTCCCCAAAAGAACGAACGAGAAGCAACGCGGCGAAATCCGACTTCGAGAAGCATCTCCTTCACCTCTGAGCAAGCGTAGAATCGGGCGATCGACTCGGACATATAGCGATAGGCTGGCTTGTTGCCGCTGATCAGGTACCCTACCCGATAAACAAAAAAGCGGATGTAGAGATGAAACAGGCTCCTCACTGCGGCCGACCCGGGCTGGCTGGTTTCGACTATGACGAACCGGCCGCCGACCTTTAGCACGCGAAAGACCTCGTCCAGATAGCGGCCTGCCAGAGGATTCCTGTAGGTCAGGTTGCGAAAGCCGAAGGAGATGCCGATACTGTCGAAAGATTCATCCGCAAAGGGAAGATCAGCCACATCTCCGAGTACTAAGGCAATCCTGCCTGCCAGCCCCGATCTCCCCACCTTCCGTATTGCCAGGTCAAGCATCGGCTGGCTGTAATCAATTCCTGCTATCTCGGAAGGGCTCTCCGCCATCCGGGCGAGCACGATTGCCAGTTTGCCGGTGCCGCAACAAAGGTCTAATACTCTCTCCGGCCGTGAAGCCAGACATGCGACAGCGGCTTTCCGCCTCCACCGCTGATCCAGGCCCCAGGTTACAATGCGATTGATCAGATCGTAGCTGATTGGCACGGATGTAAAAATGCCGTGAAGGGGTTTGCTTGTAACCTTCGGCCTAAACCGAGCTGACATATCTGTTAGGTGTCTCCGACTAGCTAGCTTAGTTTGGCTATAATATATCCAATTCCCAACAACAACTGGGTCAGCAGGACTACCAAGACATTGTTGGCCATTGCAGGAACAAGTTTTTCCATGTCATCGTGATTCAAGGCTCCCCCGATCGCCCTCAAGGCAAGCGGAAGGGTTAGAAGAGAGATAAGAACGAAAACCGGCATATATCCCACTATCACGCTCCCTATGACCCAGAGATAGACGATTATAGTCAGCACCGAATAGACGATACTGGCATTTCTCTTTCCAATCGCAATGGGCAGAGTCCGTCGTTTTGCCTTGGAATCCGCCGCCACATCGGGGAACTCGTTGAGCAGCAGCAGGTTGTGCACCAGTATTCCTGACGGAATGCTGGCCACAACGGCATGCAGGGTGTACTCGCCGGTCAAGACAAAGTAGACTCCCATAACCGGAAGAACACCGAGCCCCAATCCAGGAGCCCACTCGGGCCAATCCATCTTTAGCAGGATGGGAGTGTAGGCCACGATGAGAGCTGCGGCGACGATCAGGAGAGGCGCCAGGAGCCAGCCACTGGCAAAACAGAAGTAGATACCCAGGGGGATGATTGCCAGCAAACTGCCCAGACCCAACCAAAAGGCTTGTCTTTCGGTGACCAGACCTTGAGGCAGTGCTCCGCTGCCGCCGCTAAAGGGAGTTCTCTGAGTGTTGAAATCCACACCGCTTCGGTAATCGAAGTATTCGTTGAACACATCGACACTAATATGGGCCAATACGAGGCCGACACCGGCCAGGATGGCATGCACGAGATGAAAACTGCCGTCATACCAGGCGATGCATGCCCCGAGAAACGCTAAAATTACCGACAGGGGCAAAAAGGGGGCCCTGATTATCATGAGCCATCTATTCATGAAGGAGGTCTCCTTATGACTGAGTTTTTGACCGGCCTTATCTCTCCTTTCATCTTGGCCGCTTCAATACTTTGAAGTAAAACCATCAACTCCTATAAGCCTCTTAGCCTGCGGCTGTAAGACGAGATAAAGCAATACTACGAGAACAATGAGAGAAGCCGGGGCAATATAGGCAATCCTCATGCCCGATATAAACGCTTCCGCTACTCGATCTTCTGCTCTCCCTGTTCCCGACACCAGCGTTGGCGAAAGCCCGCCCGAGACCATCGCCGCAGTCACAATCGCGGTGGCCAGAGCGGTTCCAACAACATTTCCTGCGTTGCGAACCATGTTGAGAAAACTGGCGAACACGCCAAATTTCTCCCTTTCCACCACCTGCAAGACCGAAACGGAGTTGGGCGCGCTGAAGCTGCCATGTCCCAATCGCTGCAAAACCCAGGCAAAAACGAGCAGCATTAAGGGAGACTCGATGGAGAGTGTTGCCAGGAAGAAAAGACCCATCGCGGAGATCAATAATCCACCCACAGTGAATTTTTTCCATCCGAAACGGTCCGATAACCTACCCGAGAGAGGCGATACAATGATCGTGCAGACAGAGGCCGGAATCGCGATCAACCCGTAAAACCGGGCACTGAAGCCAAGAATGGACTGCACAAAGAAGGGCAAGAGGTACATCGCGGAGGACATACCCATAAACGTCACAAAACGCGCAATCACACCGATCGCAAAATTTCGATGTTTGAAGTATCTTACATCGAGCATGGGCACCGCGGTTCGAAGCTCCCACCACACGAATAAAGCCAGCAGCAGCAACACGATTGCGAAAGAGCCGATGATGTACGGAGAGGTCCAGCCAATTTTAGGCCCGTAGCTCATGGCGAGAAGAAAGAGCACGAGAAGCCCGGCAGAAATCGATGCGCCAATCCAATCAAAAGGGGCGCTCGATTCATCTCTCTAACGTTGATCAGGTTTGAGGATGAGTGTCGCTGCCACAATCGATGTAAGCGCCAAAATCGCAATAGCGGCGAAGATCCCGCGCCAGCCGAAGGCACTCACGATGACTCCGCCCAGGGCCGGACCTGCCACAGAGCCGGCTCCGACAGCACTCATCTGCAGGCCAAGAGCCTTTCCCCGCTCGCTGGCTGGAAACGCGGCAATGATGATGGCCATTGAGGGTCCCTGACTCATTGCAGCCCCGACGCCCATGAGTACCCGCGAAAGGATCAGAGTCGTCACACTGATCGAAATCGCTGCAAGCGCACCGCCCACCGTAAAGATGGAGAACCCAGTGATGTATATCCGCTTCCGTCCCAGCATATCGGAAGTTCGGCCCATCGGCACCAGGAGGGCGCTTATGGTCAGTGCATAGGCAACAACGACCCACTGCGTAGTGGGCAGATCAGAAGCAAAATGGCGGGCAATAGTAGGAAGCGAGACAATAGTAGCGCCGGCATCCGAAACCGACGTAAACATGCCTGTTCCGATGGCTAAAAACACAAGCCATTTGTAGCAACGTCCCTGCTGTGAAGCCAACTCAACCACCAATCGAAGTGCGTAAAAAGACGAAGTGTTATTATGCCTCTGTTACTATAATAGTCAAGCCGACCTTTCCAAGTCTAGCGGCTTTTCCAACTTAGACGACTCGTCCAAGTCAGACGACTCGTCCAAGTCAGACGACTTGGGCTGAAAAAAGGCTGCCGCGGGATGGGATCCATCGTGCTAGACTTTGAGCTTACAGTGATTTGACGTGCTGGAGGCTGAGATAGTTCGCTTTGATCGTCCTTTCTATGTCCTCCTGACTATGGGCTGTGGAGAGGAAAGCCACTTCGAAGGGCGAAGGAGCGATGTAAATGCCGTTCTCGATCATCCTGCTGAAGTAGGCCTGAAAGAGGCGGACGTCCGCGGACATAGCGGCCTCGTAGCTCCTCCCCTCA
>CAZLRN010000074.1:0-13477 GCA_964561715.1 uncultured Spirochaetales bacterium | reverse complement strand
CATATAGGCAATCGGCACAAGGGTGGTAGCCAGAGTCAACAGCGCAAACTGCTGGGTGGAGTATGCCGCTTTACCTACTGGTCTGAGCATGTGCCATACAGACCCTCGCTGCTTCCGACGGTCACCCTTATCTTCGCTGCCTCTCCCCTGCCGAAAGGCAAGGCGCGATCGGTAAACGGTGTTGCGCAGGAGTACTACAATGGACCACCCGTAGCCGGCCAGGGTTACGAAACTGACGTTCGGGCCATACTCATAGGTGAAGTACTGAGCGGTGAAATCATAAACGAGGGGAACCGGGCTACGGAAAAAATTGTAAGCCCACACGCTCAGAGCGGCAGTGGAGAAGAGCACCAGGGAAATCCACGATTCTCTTGGATGGCGATTGCCGCCATAATGGTAAGAGAACTGGACCAGGCAAACGACTCCGAAGACTATAAGATTGGAAATCTGCCCCGTCACGCGCCCCGCAATGGAGAAGAGAGAATATCGGACTGTGTAAGAGAGGAGAAGCACAAAAAGCACATTGATATAACCGATGAGATACCAGGTATCAGCGGACTTCTCTTTGAGAGTGAACATATAAATGGAGATCAATCCCAGAAGGATTGTGGTCGTGAGGGAACCGACGGACAGATCGCCAAGTCTCAGCCACTCCACTTCAGTTATCCCCTATTCACCCCTAATTAGAGCTTCGATCTTTTTCCTTGCGGCTGAGCCTCTTGCTCAGAGCCTGCGGGCTGATACCGAGTAAACCCGCCGCAATCGCCTGGTTGCCCCTGGCTCTCTGAAGCGCCTCGTCAATAAGCTGCGCTGTCACCTCTTTGATGGTGGGAAGTTTATCAGGGAAATTGAGCGAATCGGCTGACGCAGGCGGCAAGGCTTTCGCACCCACATGTCCCATCGCTTCGCGAAATGGATTTAATGAGAGCATCTTTTCCCTCTGCCGGCTCACCGCATTGAATACCATGGAACGAAGCTCTCGAACATTGCCCGGAAAATCATAGGTTTCCAACAAGGTGAGAAGCTCCGGCGGTACAGCAAGCCGATCTTTCGATAGATTCTGACAGGCCAGTTCCTGAAAGTGATCGAGCAGCAGGGGTAAGTCCTCTCTCCTTTCTCGCAGGGGGGGAATGCGGATTTCGTGTGTTTGCAGACGGAAATAGAGGTCTTTGCGGAATTGCCCCGCAGAGACGGATTCTTCGAGATTTCGATTTGTGGCCAATACAAACCTTGCATCTGTAGTGCGCACCAAATCGGATCCCAGGGCGAAAAACTCGTGGGCTTCGACAAGCCGCAGAATTTTAATCTGACAGGCAGGCGAGAGATCACCGATTTCGTCCAGCAGAAGGGTTCCGCCCTCGGCCTGCTGCACCAATCCTTTCCGCTGCTCTTCGGCGCCTGTAAAGGCGCCCTTTGCGTGCCCGAAAAGGGTATCTGCGAACATGGCCTCATCCAGACCCGCCGTGTTGACCTTGACAAGAGGTCCCTTGCGATTGCTCACCGCATGAATGGCTTCTGCAATGAGCTCTTTGCCGGTTCCGGTTTCTCCTCGAATCAGAACAGTCTCGGCCGTCGGAGCTATGGATTCGATGAAGACAAAAATGCTCGTCATCCGCTGATTCTGCGTGATGATCGACTTGAAGGCATCCGCATTTTGAATCCCATCGGCCATCATTCCCTTTCGCAGGCTGGCGTATTGGCGGCTGATTACTCTAAGCTCAATCGCCCTCTGGACTCCGCTCACGAGCCGGTTTGGCTCCACAGCCTTGACCATATAGTCAAAAGCTCCGGCCTTCATACATCTTACCGCGCTTTCTATGTCGTCGGAGGCGGTTATGATGATGACCGGTATCTGGGGGAAGCGCTCATGGATTTCGGCCAATAGGACATCACCGGTGATGTGAGGCATAGCAATATCCAGAAGAATGGCTTCCGCTTCGCGCTGTTCCAGCAGAGGTATGACCTCCCTGGGATCCTGACAGGTTTGGAGATTGTTGATTCCCACTCCCATCAGCACCTTGCACTCGCTGGACAGAACAGCTTCCTCATCATCCACAAGAAATACTGGGAGTTCAGGATAAAGTCGGGATGGCACCCACAGCCTCCTCGATAGACTGGGCCTTGCACGTCGTATGTTCACTATAGCCTCCGTGCAGAGGCTGGTCAACTTGAGCTGTCCGATCAACGCCGCCGGCCTATACAGCCGACGAGCTCAGAGAGCTGTTAAACCGGACCTCTCTTGCGGACACTTCCGCGAAAACTGATGCACTTGGACTGGAGATTTCGGGTGTGAGAGTTTAGAAAGCCCACCCATATCCCACCAACAGATACATGGTGACATAGCGGTAGTCAGACTGCCGGAAAATTTCACTGAGCGTTGCTGTTCCGCGTAAATCAAAAGAAAGAAGACCGTTGCCAACAGGAAGCTCATAGCCTAAACCCACTGACAGGCCTAGAGCAGCCGGATGATCCGGGGATAGCTTCGAAACATCGGAGTCACCGTCCGATTCCGTACGCTCTATGATATCACCTAGAAACAACACCGCGCCGGGACCTGCAAACGCGAAAAGCATTCCCGGTCCCAGAGGCATCTGCGCCCGCAACGTAAGAGGCATCTCGAGAACATGAGCGACCTGCCAACCGGTCACATCTTCTCCAGAGGAAGTATAGGAGAAGCTGGTGCCAAACATCGAATAGAGAACCTCCTGCTGAAGGCTCAAGATTTCAGAGAGTCCTATGATAAAATAGATACCTCCTGAGAAGCCTATCCTAGCCTCGGATTGGCCCTCTCCGGAGTCATCCAAATCGTTTAAGTCTATCTGGAAGTCTCTTCCGCCAATAAAACCGAGATCCGCCCCCGCCTTTAATCCAATCCTGAAATCCGTAGCCCATACCCCAGAGCCAATGAGAGATAATCCTGCTAGCACCACTACGGCAATTCGTCTCTTCACTAACCAGCTCCTCTCGACATCATGTATAACAGCAGATAGGGCACAAGCCCAACCGATGGAAGTAATGCGTGGAAGTATCGTCTCCAGGTAGAAAATACCTAGTGCAATCCGGAGTTCCCGGTTGATTGGGCATTTAGGTACCTCCGAATCTTGCTCTTCATCTCTTGCCAGTGACTCCCCTTCCAGTATATCCGACTGCATCGCAGGCAGGTCCAGAACTCGTCGTAATGCTTCTGAACGAGAGGTGGTAGATGCTCCGCGATTCTCTTCTTCTCGATATCAACAAGTGGAAGGTTACACCGCAGGCACCGGGAAAAGGGGTTGATCGACTCCTCCAGATGGAAGCGCTTTATGACCTCGGCTATTTGATGCTCCACCTCTTTCGACCGGACACAATAGCCGTGGGTGACGATCCTTCTCTTGAGCATCTCTCTGTCGCGGGTGAGAATGATGCGCTTATCCGCTAATGCCGTTGCGACAATCTGCTGGTCGTCATAATCGTTAGAGTAGAGTGTATCGAATCCCAGCATGCGCAAGGCACCCGCCAGCTTACCGAGGTGTACGTCAAGAATGAAACGAAGATCCCTCAAGGGTTTGCTTCGAACCCGAGATGTCTTTTTTACGTCGAAGGATTCGAAAACCGGGTACACGCTGATCCGGTCGCCGGACTTCAGCTTATGGGAGAAATCGACGGAATCCCCATTTACCAGCACGAGGTCGACCTCGGTGTGGGGAACACCGAGATCCTCGATCACCTTTTTGGTAGTTGCTCCCTCGCTTGGTTCGACAACGATGTCTGTTTTTCGCTTGTCCCTGGGCAGAAAATCATTCAGCTCTTCATAAAAACGGATCGTTACCATTTGGTATCCGTCTGTCCGTTCGATACATCTGTACGTTCGAAAAAGATGTAATCGAGCCGGCTTCAGGCGATCAGATTTCTAGCCTCCAATGCGACATCCACATTATCTCCTCCACGTTCGTCAGCCTGAAAGAGAGCAGATATCCGATCACACTCGGCTCGCGCCTTGTCCCTGTCTAGCTTTTTAGGGTTCTGACCTACGATGCTTCGAAAATTACCGGAATAGATCTTTTGCAATGACTCTTTAGGCAGGGAGATGCCGCTTATGGTCAGCCCTTTAGTCTCCGCCTTAAAGGTTTCAGCGGTCTCCAAAAAACGCCGTATCCATGCGATGTGTGAGATCATTTCCTCTTTATCGAATCGTCCCGCTCTGATCATTATATCGGTTCCAAAGAGTATTCTATCGGTATGCTCTATGAAGAAATCCCTGGCCTTCTGAATATTGCTTGAAAAGCTCTCATACATTTCTCTTCCAGGCGTGATGTCCACTCTCATGTTGGGAAACCTATCGAAGAGCTCCCCCAGGCGCTGCAGATCATCGGCTAAAAAGTAAAAATGAGCGAACGTGACTTGAAGCTTTGGATGACGTTTCAACACCTCCTGAGATTGTTGGTAGAGCGTTTCCAGGGCCGGATAGTCCCCCTCTCCATAGTACCAGCCTCGTTCCTTTGCCCACGGCGGCACTTGTTCGGGATCCCAGAAAGTGGCGGGATCTCCCACATGCCACAGTAGGGGAAACTGTTCGTCTTCCAGAAGACCGAAAAAGGGATCGACGACCGGCTCGTGAAGTTGAAAGGGATAGGTTACATACATGGCAGGCTTGGATTCGATGAGCTTG
Source organism: uncultured Spirochaetales bacterium (assembly GCA_964561715.1). Classification (GTDB taxonomy): domain Bacteria; phylum Spirochaetota; class Spirochaetia; order SZUA-6; family CAZLRN01; genus CAZLRN01. The sequence continues at coordinate 8,829 of CAZLRN010000074.1, read as the reverse complement.
ATGCCGTCAAATCCCGTTTCGATCATGAACCTAGCCTGCTCCACGAGGTTTTTCTCAAAGGCTTTTTCGGAAAGAGTCAATGCCGGGATATGATTGATCCCCCCAAAGGCGAAGACTCGATCCGGATAGAGGCTCTTTGCCGCAAGAACCGAGGGATTCGAATTGCCACGGCTCCCCATGCGATCAGCCCTCCCCATGTGACCATAGCTCAAGACCGCCATTTTCTCTATTCCGGCCTCAAAAACTGCCGGAATGGCTTCCTTGATGAGTGCCGGAGTGTCACAGTGAATGTGACTGTCGATTATAGAAATGTTTTCCATGAACCTATCATAAATTCTTTCGGACAACAGCGCAAACCCGCTACGTCGCTCCTTTCATATATATGCTAATCATGGCTTCGGCAGTAATCGAGTGGCTTTTTCTGGCCAGACGAGAGGCAAATTTTCCTAACTTTTTTTCTTTTTTCGGTAGAATCGTTTGGCTTTTGCCCTATTGCCGCAGTCCTCCATCGAACACCAGCGTCTGCTGTGGTTGCGACTGGTATCCCAGAACAGCCAGCCGCAGGATTCATCAGCGCACTGCTTGAGTCTATGTAGCTCGCCCGAGTGCAAGGTTTGCGCCGCGGACCAGATAATAGGTCTGATAAACCAATCGAGGGAATCCCTGTCACCGCTAAGATCGAGAGCAAAGCTCCCTTTGTCGATCTTCATTCTTGCTTTGCTCATTGCCCGACCAAGATTCTGGTTGAACACCTCCATATCCTGGCCCTCCGGTTCTCGTTTTTCAGCGACTGACACAAAGACGCGATAGAGCGCTTCTCTAAGCTCGATGGTATTCTCAAGAACTCGCTCCGCATCGGACTTCTCTACCCCTGCTTTCTCGAGGAGCAAGGCGGATTCCTTCTGGCTTATCAACTCCGCATGCTCAGCCCACGTGACAAGATCCTCGTAGGTTTCGAGCAGATTGATCGGAGAATCGCCTGCGTGCCACTCCACAGTGTTCGTAAAATCCAGACAGAGACGTCCTCCCCAGAGATTTACCGTTGCCGCCTCGATAGACTCGCTCATAGTCAACCCTCAAAAAAAACCTTATAACTATCAAAATTCACTTGACAGGTTAGAATAGATAGAGATATATTATAACCGGTATAAATGTAATAGAAGGTTAAATAATTGTCAACCGGTTGCGGTTTCTTCGCTCCGGTCCGATCAAAAAAATTCGATGGAGGACAAGACATGCAGAACTGGTGGATCAGCTGGAAAATGTCACAAATCAAACAGGCGGAAATACTAAATCAGGCAGCCGCATTTCGCGCTAGGGAGCGGCGTAAGCAGAGTGGACACTCAGAGAGGAAAAAGGGCGATAGCCGAGTATACGGATCGAGACGCTCTCTGGGGTTGCTCTACATTATAGGCGGTGTGCTGGTCAGGTGGGGTAAGGCATTACAGCAGCGTCAGGGCTTCCATTTGCGGGCGCTTGATTGCAGGAGTGAAACCGGCTGAAAAATCTCCCTTTTGAATCAATCCGTATTATAATAGCTATAGGCAATCAGTCCTCTTTCACTAAGAGTAATCGAGCAAGAAAACAGTGACAAAAGACGTCGTCATCAGAGAGTTCACCTTTGCCGACGCCGACAAGGTCAGCGCTCTCATTCGAAATACCCTTCTCATCTCCAATACTGCTGATTACGACTACAAAGTCATAAGGAACCTCGAGTCGACCTTTATGCCTGAAAAAATAAAGGCCCTGTCACTTCGGCGCGAGATTTTTGTTTGCGAAAGGGACAATCGGATCTGTGGAACGATCAGTTTGGAGAACAATACCATCTTTAGTTTTTTTGTGGCTCCGGACCGACAGATGGAAGGAGTAGGGACACAGCTGCTCGAGTATGTCGAAAATTTGGCACGCCGGAGGGGAACGCGGCGTCTGTATATGGCGGCCAGCATTACGGCAGTAAGTTTCTATCGAAGACAAGGTTACGTGATCACCGGAAGCGGTGGAGACAACGTCTTTGGCAGAACCTACAACATGAGGAAAGATCTCTGAGATGGAATCTCTGAGATAAGATCTCTGAGATAAGATCTCGGGGAAAGGGCCGCTGTGAAAGCCTCTCCCTTACAGGAACTCCTCAGGCCAGGAGAACAACCTTGAAGGCCCGGTTCTTTTCTTTTTCCAACATGGTGGCAAAAGCCTTCCGCGCATCCCTCAGCTGAAAGCGGTGGGTGATGAGCGGTTCGACAATGATTTTGCCGCTGGACAGCAGCTCAATAGCCGCCGGAAAATCCCTGTAATGATTGTTAGCAGCTGTCACGATCATGCGCTCTCCACTCAAAGCGATGGGAGCCAGGGGAATGGGCGTCTCGTGCACCGCGAGCAGCACCAGCACCCCGGACTTTTCGAGCAGGCCCAACCCTTGAGCGATGGTCTGCTCCGATCCTACTGTGTCGATCAAAACATCCAGTCCGGCGCCCTTTCGAGCCGACAACTCATGAGCAAGATCACTGATACCGCCGCAGACCATGGATTCATATCCGATCTTTTCAGCCAATTCGACGGGCAGCTCCGTGGTGTCACAGCCTGTTACAAACTCAGCCCCCCGGGCTTTGGCGACTTGAGCCGCCATCAGACCGATAGGCCCTAGCCCCACAACTCCTACACGCTGCCCCTCGGTCATTCGGCTCACGTCGACGGCATGTATTGCCACAGCCAAACCATCCAGAAAGGTAGCCTCCTCAAAGCTTATCGATTCCGGTATGTCGTATTCGAACCCTTTCCATATTTGGAATCTCTCGGACATGCCACCTGGGTAGTAGTTCATGGGCTTCCAGCCGGCACTGTGGCCGAAATGCTCCATCGTATCGCACAGGTTCTCCCTGCCGGTGGTGCAGTAGCGGCATTTACCGCATCCCTTGTAGGCCAGAATCGCCACTCGGCGATCACCCTCTGGTTTCCTGACGATCCCGGAGACCTCGTGCCCCAAAAGCATGTTGGGAGGCGACGGGATGTTCTTGCCGAGCGTATGCAGACTCCACGGATTCTCGCCCTGGAAATAGCGCACATCGCTCCCGCAGATGCCGCAGGCCTTCATCTCGACTTCGACGGTGGGACCCGATATCTGTGGCACAGGAATCCTCTCCACAGCGATCGAACCAGGTTTTTCGAGTATAACAGCCAGGCTTTCTTTCATACTGACTCTTATATCAATTAAATCTGACGGCAGCAACCAGTGTCACCGATCCGCGTTCAATTCCAGAGCGGCGTCCAATTCCAGCGTGTCAGCGATGTGCCTGGACCGACTCCTCGATACGCCCGATGCGTTCATCAATCGTTGGATGGGTCCTGAAGATGTTGGAGGCTCTGTCCTCAGGCCTACCACGTCTTTGGGGGTAGCCGAAAAAGACATTCCACATCCTTAAGTACCGATAGTCGATCTTTTTCAGGGCAGAGATGAATCCCCGAGGATCGTCCGTCAGTTCTACGGTCAATCGATCAGCTTCGAACTCTCGGGTTCGCGAAAGCGCCAGCTCGAGAATGAAGCTGAACATAGGCGCCGCCATGAGGAGAAGCAGGAAGCCGAACGAAAGATCTGCACCGCCGACGAAGAGAAGAGGCAGGTTGAATAGCAGGAAGAAGAATCCAAAAAGTGAGAGGGCGCGGGTAAACCGCCTGAAGCTGTCGGCTAAACCCAGCATCCAGAGGTCTCCGTTTTTAATGTGGCTCATCTCGTGAGCCAGCACACCGGCAAGCTCCCTTTGATCCAAAACCCCTATCAGGCCTTCAGTGAGAACAACGGCGGGGTCGCTGCCCCTGCCAATGGTGAAGGCGTTGGGCGTGCTTCCAGGCATGAGATAAAGCGAAGGACGGGCTGGTAGGCCGGCGCGGCGTACCAGCCCATCCAATATATAGTAAAGCTCAGGACTGTCTCCATACCTGAGCCTCTGTGCTCCTGTCATCTTTAAAACCCACTGGGGCGATACGTTGGGGCTCAGCACAAAGAAGAATAAGCCCACGCCGGCAGCCAGCACTATACCCCATGCGCCGAGCAGCATGTTTCCAAGAACCATGCTCAGAACGATCATCAAGCTCAGAAACACGATTGTCAGAAACATATTCTTGATCTTGCCCCACCCCACGGAGAGATCATCGTGATACATAGACTCACTCCTGCCTCTTTACATGCAAGTTATATACCAGAAGGGGTTGAAATAACTCTCAACCAGGCAAAGAGTTACAATGAGGCCCCGCCAGTCTTCGATAAAATTGGTTCGTATTGACCCACCGGTAAGAAAAATGGGACGTTTCGACATAGTTTCGATGCAGTTGCGGTACTGTCAGAGCGCCGTGGTTCTGGTTGCGGGGTTTCAATCCAAAGGTCGTAACACAAGCTCGTCTACGGCGTTTGCCTTCACATCTGCGTTGTCTAAATACATGGGAGCCAGCTGGTGGGTACGCCACAACTCCAGCTGGTTAGAGTAGTGCTCTGATTCCGCCCTCCCCGAAGCCCCGGCCGGGATAACCCACCACGCGTGGGCGATATCGCTGAGATCCACAACCTGCCGATACACCGAAAGAGAAGTGACTGAAAGCCGGTTTTCGAGAGAACCTTCTGAATAGGCTGTCGAAAAGGCGTACGATGAGACTTGAATCGTGTCGCTGTCACCACCTATAGCCACAGAGGGAGGATTGAGTTGCTCGGCGTGCTTTGGGAATGCCGCCGCGAGGGTGTGCTTCGCGCAGGTTCTATGAAGAACGCCCCAGCTCCATTCCCGTGGATCGCTTGTACCCGTCAGAGCAACGGCTTCGCGCCAGGAGGCTTCGAGAACCTGCGGTGTGACATCATCCCATGTGCGTCCATGGGGTGCATCGCCTTTAAGCTTGGACCCGGTCAACCTATCGCCAAGGTTATAGAGCCATTTCGATAGTACATCCTCGCCGTCTGGATTCGCTCCGTCGGTCATCCACTTCCAGGTGTCCGAACCTACTAAAGGCTCGAATACCTTCCGGGCCAGATTCACTCTGAAAAGGGCATAGAGAACAGCTTCGGAGCTATCGGCTCGTAAATCACCATCCCAGCCTGACAGCAGCTCTGCCGCCTTCCTGGCTTCGGGCGAAAGCTTCGATTGATCCAGGGCAGCTTCGACAACTCGTGCCCACGCCCGGGCCCGCACCGAGAAGGTGTCTCCCTGAATGGATGCTATTTGCTCGGGTGACAGAACTCCAGAACTTTTCAGCAACTCGGCAATTCGCTCGGCCCGCCCTGGTGTGGCGAACTCATAGGTGATGTAGGGATCCTCTCCATTGACGATACGTTGATTTGCGGTGCTGATAAATCCCTGCGGGGGATTGATGATTCTTGGAAGCCTCTCAAAGGGAACATCCCCGGTCCACTCATGCTCCCCGCCCCAGCCGGGCACAACAAACTGCCGTGCGTCAGCCGTTGGTCTGACCGGAACGCGCCCCCTGGTCATGTAGCCGATGGATCCGGTTGTATCGACGCTGAGAAGGTTGTTGACTGGATCCACCCACCCCCGATGCGCTTCGAAGAGCTCCTCAACGGTTTTAGAGGAGAGCATGGGACGGAGACACTCCCACTGGCGGCTTAGCTCATCGGTCGCCGTATATCGAAGTGTAAGGGCCGATCCAGATGCCCGATCTCCTGCAACGAGATTGCCGTGACGGGTTCGAACGAGCTCAATAGGAAGCGGTTTGTCTCCCCGCACCTCAATCGTCTTCTTTTCAATCTCCGCCTCTTTCCACCCTTCTTCGGTCAAGTAGAGCGACGGTTCGTCCTTCTTGAACTTTTCGAGATAGAGATCCTGGTTGTCGACCATAGCGTGGGTGATGCACCATACCACATGGCCGTTGTGGCCAAAGTGCGGGAAAGCCGGAAAGCCCGGGAAAGCGCCCCCGGCGGCGTTGAAAGCAGGACAGCTGACATGGACCTGCCAGTATACGTTGGGCACATCAAGAGGTCTGTGGGAGTCGTTGCAGATAACCGGTTTTCCGCTAGTGACACGGCTGCCGTGCACGGCCCACGAGTTCGAACCGCCGCATTGAGATCCCCATTCCTTGAATCCCTCTGCCATTCGCTCAAGTTGCTGAACTGAAAGATGAGGCGGATCGACACCCGATTCTCCCGCTGTTTCGCCGCCTGATGTTTTGATGCTCGTTGTTTTGCCGCCTGGCGGGATAATGATGTTTTGCCCCTGGGGCTGCAGACTCTCCAGAAACCGATAGCGCTCGGGACCAATCCTCTGGATGAGCTCCGTGCGCGTCAGTTTGAGCTGCCACTTTCCCATAATGGCGTGACGGACCTTGAAGAGGAGAATTGAATGCCACGGCTCCCAGGGCTCTGGTTCGATGCCGGCGATCTCGTACTCCATCGGCAACCGGTCTGCGCCCTCGATGTACGCATTCACCCCTGCCGCGTAGCGTTCGAACATCGATCGCGTCTGCGTAGACATTTCTGTCACCTCAGCAATGGATGCTTCAGCAAGCTCCATGCGGTGAAAATAGACATCGGCATCGATGCCAGAAGCGCCCACAACCTCGGCCCAGCGGCCCTGGCCGCGGCGACGGTACCATTCGAGCTGCCACAGCCTGTCCTGGGCGCTGGCAAAGCCCATTGCCAACCATGCATCCTGCTCGCTCTCGGCATCGATGTGCGGTATACCATAGCGATCTCGACGAATCGTCACCTTATTGTCTAGGCCAGGTATGCTCAGCTCACGAGGCATATTGTTTCCTCTCCTCCAGCGCGATTTTCTTCATCATAATAGAGATCACAGAACCACGGAACACCATAATCGGCTAGACCGGCGCTTGTTATTCCCTATGCCGGAATATACTATGGCTTCGTATGGGACTCGGCATAGCTAGCATGATCGGCGTGGTCTCACTCTGGAGCATTACGTACGTGCTCGTAAAGATCGCCCTAAACGTTATCGATCCTTACACTCTGGCGTTCCTAAGACTCGTGCAGGGGGTAATCACTCTGTGCATCGTGTACAGAATTCGTGGAGGCAAATGGCGAAATCTGCTCCGCATGGAGAAGTGGTTTCTGATCGGCGGATTGGCCAATTCAGTCAACTACGTTTTTCTTGTTCTTTCCCTGTCTCACACGACGGCCAGTGCCGGCGGATTGGTGGTGCAGTTCCAATTTGTCACGCTCGCGATTTTGTCGGCGATCATACTGCGAGAGCGGTTTTCGGTCCTGAAGGCGGCCGGTATTCTTACAATCGTCTGTGGAGTTATGCTGGTCTTCTCGACCCGCGGAGCGTTGAAAGACGTGCTGAACACGAGGTATGTGTTAGGCAATTCCCTTATGCTGCTAAGCGCACTGGGCTGGGGTGTCTACGCCCTGGCGAGCAAAGCTCTCTCATCTCGTATGGATAGCCTTTCCATTCTCATACCCATCCTGGCGATCGGCTCCATTTTGGCGGGCATACCGGCATGCATCCGCTTCGAAATGACGGCGCTTCCATCAGCAACGGAAATCGCGGCGATTATTGTCCTTGGAGTGTTCTGCACGGGAGTTACAAATACTTTGCTAGTCGTTGGATTGAAGCGTCTAAACGCTTCTGTGGCCGGCGCCATGACCGGTGCCACCCCGCTACTCAACATGTTTGTTGCTCACGGAATTCTCAATGAAGAGCTCGCGCCACTGATGTTCGTATCAGCGGCATTGATTATCTTTGGCATTCTCGGGCTCGTTTATTCGGAATGGCGTGCGCAGCCCGATCGCAGAACAGAATCAAAAGCTGCAGTCTAATCTGGAGGGTCGTAGAAGTGACGAATAACAATACACGTATCGTTCTGATTCATGCTGTTCGGCTCTCAATCGATCCAATCGCGGAGGCCTTTACCAGCGCATGGCCAGAAGCGGAAACAGTCAACGTTTTAGATGATTCGTTGAGCAGAGACCGTGAAAACGACGGCGAGATGACGCCTTCGATGATGCGTCGCATAGAACGTCTGATGCGATACGGGATCGATATCGGAGCGAGCGGCATACTCTTCTCCTGCTCGGCTTTTGGCGAAGCTATTGAGGCCGCTCGAGCATCGGTTGATATTCCTGTCCTCAAGCCGAACGAAGCCATGTTTGAAATGGCGATAGAAACAGGAGCTAGCATAGGCCTTTTGGCGACATTTCGTCCAAGCATTGATTCAATGGAAGAGGAGTTCCATGGAATGGCCAAAGCGCGGGGCCTAAGCAACACACTGGAATCAGTGTGGGTTAAAGACGCGATGGACGCGCTCAAGCGCGGAGATGAACGGAAACACGATCAACTGATAGCACAAAGCGCAGCGCAGTTAGAATCATGCGATGCCATTATGCTTGCCCAATTCTCCATGGCAAGGGCTGCGCCCACTGTAGGCCGCGCCGTCGCCTGCCCTGTTTTGACGAGCCCGGCCAGCGCTGTCGAAAAAATGAAGCGCCTCGTTAGCGAAGCCCATTACTCACATCCATAGGGAATCTTCTCTATACGGCTTTTCACTTCCAGCCTGCTTTTTTGATAACGCGAGGCCCGATGCAGATAGAAAGGTATCATTCTTTCAGGGATCTAGCGCTCCTCAAAAAAGGATTCGATTCGAAAAGCTTCAAATGGTGTGGCTGCTTGTTCACGAGAATTCTACATAACTATTGCGAACTACCACGTTATCGAGCTTTAGGTTTCCGTTTTCAGGCTGCACTTGAACGAACCGAACAGAAAGAATAGAATTTTGCAGAGTTATAGAGAAATCTGCTGAAATACAATGTTCAGCGGCGCTTCGCGCCCCTGAATGGCCGAGCTGCTACGCCAGCGCTTTGCCCGTCGGCGCTTCGCG
>CAZLRN010000073.1:0-13520 GCA_964561715.1 uncultured Spirochaetales bacterium | reverse complement strand
GTCCCTGTATCCGTGCCAGAGAATAAAATCTCCCCGATTCCACCTGTTGCCTTCATAGGTGTCCTTCTTGAATCGGACTCGCTTTTTCGGCCAGCGGCTCATATCCAGGCCGAAGAGCTTGCCGAATCCCTTGAACTTGAGAGGATCGAAGTACACGCTGCCCTCGTGTTCATAGGCGTAGCCCTTTTCGATGAGCTTCCGGCAGATCTCGCCTGCTTCTTTCACGCTCGTCGATGAGCTGGGAATGCTTGGCGGCAGCTTGATTCCCAAGAGCTTGGTTTCGTCATAGAAGTGCTCGGCCACTCTCCGTGTGACTTCTTCGATAGTTTTGTTCTGGTTTTCCGCTTCGTGCAGAGTTTTGTCTTCGACGTCGGTGAAGTTGATGATCCGCTTCACCTTGTAGCCGAGATACTCGAGATAACGAAGAAGGATATCCTCGTATAGAAAACTCCGGTAATTGCCGATGTGGGGTCTCCTGTAGATCGACGGTCCGCAGGTGAAGATTTTGACCTCTCTGTTTCCCTCCCTCGGTTTAAACTCTTCCTTTTGCCCGGACATCGAGTTTAAGAGCTTTAGCATGAAATACCCCTTGGCAACGATATGTTGTGATTTTCTGTAATAATAAAGGGTTGCTCGCCAATAGTCAAAACATCTCGGGTCACGAGAAGATTAATTGTTTTAAAGCTGCTTCATCCGGAATCCCCCGTCGACGTCTATGACGGAGCCTGTTGAATAGGGAAAACTGCCTCCGATCACGGCGCATACAGCCAGGCCGACGTCCTTTGCCGTGCCCCAACGCTTCTGAGGCACCAGCCCTTCTTCGATCAGTCGATCGTATTTAGCTTTGACCCCACTTGTCATATCCGTCAGCATGATGCCCGGTCGGATTTCGAACACCTGAATGTTTTGATCGGCCAGACGAGACGCCCAAAGCTGTGCAGCCATCGAGAGCCCCGCCTTGGAAATGCAGTACTCTCCGCGGTTAGCAGATGCGGTATAGGCGGAGATCGAGGTAATAAAGACCACCTTGGGCCCACCCTTCAGGACCGAAATGAATCCCGTTTCGAGCCAGTAGTTGACAACCTGCTGAGTCAGGAAGAAGGGACCCTGGAGATTGGTAAGCATCACCTCCGAAAAGGATTGCTCCTCCATTTCTGTAATATCCCTCCTCTGCCGCGGAGCGATACCGGCGTTGTTGACAAGAACGTCCAGGCGGCCCATCTGGGCAATCATCTGCTCGAGCAGGCGTGATCGGTCCTCGGGGTTGGATATGTCAGCCTGCGGGGCCAGAAAGAACTGCTCGGAGGATGCGGCCGCCCCCTTACACTGCTCGACCGTGTCCTGCGCAGCTTCGCTGTTTTTGTGGTAATTTACAGCCACGGAGTGTCCGGCCTTTGCGAGCTCGATTGCAATTCCCCGCCCCAAACCTCTGCTGGCTCCGGTCACGAGTACAACGGCGGGCGCTTTGCTCATCTCACACCTCCGGATCACTGCAGTTTCGAAGCCGCGCTGCGGGTGGGCGGCTGAGCCCGTACCGCTAGGATTCGCATGTATCATTTATATTGTCAAGGAAGAGGGGCTGAAATAAAATGGGATAGGAGGGGTTAAATGGAGTATGTTATAGGCTTTGATCTGGGGGGGACCAAAATGCTGAGCGCTGTTGTCGACAGAAAGCTAAAGCTCACGAGCCGACAAAAGAAAAAAACCAGCGCTCACACGGGTGATGAATCGATCTACGAGCGAATAAAGGACTGCATCCGAGCCTCGATAGAAAACTCCGGAATCGAGGCTGCTAAAATAAAGGGTATTGGATTGGCTTCCCCAGGGCCTATTGACAGAGAGAGGGGCGTTGTACTCGACACTCCAAATCTTGGCTTCAAGGACTTTCCCCTCAAAGAACGGTTGGAGAAAGACTTTGAGATGCCCGTTGTGATCGATAACGATGTTAGTGCTGGGCTCTACGGTGAGTACCTGAAGGGTGCGGCCAGGGGATTTCGGAATGTGGTAGGGCTTTTTCCCGGAACCGGCGTCGGAGGGGGCTTGATCCTCGACGGCAGGCTCTATCGAGGCGCCACCGGCAATGCGGGAGAAATCGGGCACACGATCATTCAAGTCAATGGGCCTCGCTGTGGATGTGGACAGCAGGGCTGCGTCGAGGCGCTGGCGAGCCGCTCGGCTATCGCAAAAGATGCAGTAGCCCTCGCCGGTTCGGGAGCGGCCCCCTCGCTGCTGAAGGATGCAGGCACGGATTACAAACGTTATCGCAGCGGCGTATTCGCCAAGGCCTACAAAAAGGGAGAGCCAGGCATTGTCTCAATCGTCAACAGGTCGGCCTGGTTCCTCGGCATCGCTATGGCCAACTGCGTCAATATTATCAATCCTGAGATCGTTGTGCTGGGAGGTGGTCTCGTTGGCAAACTGGGGTCCGAGTACGTCAGCATAGCGGAACGATCAATGAGGGAGCATGCCTTGCCGGCGCTTGTGGAAAATGTCAAGGTTATGGAGGCGCGACTGGGAGACGATGCAGCCGTGATAGGTGCGGCTAGAATCATTTGGGATGAGCTTGCCGAAGATTGACTAAGAACTTATTGTTTCAGTGAAGGGATTGAGAATGAAAGCAATTCGGATATTTCTACTCGTCATCATTGTTATGAACCTAGCCTTTATGGCGGAATTCGCAGATGCAGACGATGAAGTCGATTCCTGGCGGAGCATTTACACCCGCGCAAAAACGACTGCGCAGAGGCGCGAGGTCATACTTGGCTTGATCGAAGAGAACAACAAGGAGCTCATTCCGATTTTCATAGAGGCTTTCGAGCAGATTGTGGAAGAACGGGTGTCTCTGAGTAGCGATGAAAAAGCATCAAGAGAAGATCTTATGCTGCTGATTATCAGAGAGCTGGGTAATTTAAGAGCAGAGAAAGCAGCTGCGCTTCTCTACAGAATAACACGCGATACAGATAGCGCGAATATCGAGATGGAAAGCATCATAGCCCTTGGCAAGGTAGGAGATAGCTCGTACGCATCCAAGGTTGCCGAGATACTCGATGAGCTCAACACATCCCGGGGCCATAAACCCCAGGACGAAGATAGAATCGCCTATGGCTGCATCATTGCCCTGGAGAGCTTTGAGGACCCGGTTGGCTACCGGCCGATTTTCTACGCCCTTGATGCCGGATACTCCCAGTATATCGTGGAGAATGCACAGAGAGCCCTCCAAAAGCTCGTTGTTGATCCTACCCAGTATCTTGAAAGAGGTAATAGCGGTGGAGGCGGATCCCAAGGTGAAGTTGCTGGCGCTTGAACAGATTAGCGCTTCGGGAGCCACGAAAGCCAACAAGGAGTTGATTGGGATGGTAGCCCTGCAAGAGGGAATAGATACATCGCCGCGCAGCATGGCGGACCAGACTGTGCTGAGAGAGCTTCGCAAGGAAGCGCTGACATTGCTGATCTCATTGGAGACAAAAAACTCATCGGCTGTTGCGGACATCGAAAAGGTGCTTTACATGGACACCGACATGGAGGAACTGCTGTACGCAATCCGGATTCTTGGGGAAATCTCCTCCGACGCCAGCGTCCAGGCCCTGGTGCGCTTCCTCGCGTTCCAGAATGACAGAAGAGCCGAAGGCATGGCGGCAACGCAGGAGCGCATTATCATTGCTGTTATTCGGACCCTCGGCCAGACAGCGAACAAACTCGCCCGTACCGAGGTGTTGAGAACGAAATTTCTCGAATACTCCCACGATGTTGAAGGGGAGGCGGACAAAGCTCTGCGAAACCTGAGGTAGTTCGAAATTGTCATGCGGATAGGAATCGTCATTGGCAGAATCGGAGATATCGATGGCGTATCCCTGGAAACCGAAAAGTGGATCCATGTGCTCCGGAGGATGGGTCACGACCTCTTTATCATCGCAGGCAGATACACCAATCACTACGTAGAGCAGGAGAGAGAAACGCTTCTGCCGATGCTCTCGTTCTTTTCGCCCGAGTGCGAGTGGGAGCAGAAACGAGCCTTCTACTACCCCGATGACAATTCGGATGAGCTGATTAGCCATCTGGAGCACGCCTCAGAGGTGGTAGCGATCCAGCTGTTCAAATGGATCATGAACAACAGAATCGATGTGCTGCTCTGCGAAAACTCATCCGCCCTGCCGTGTCACCTCTCGATGGGAATGGGCATCAAGAGATTGGTCGAGCATACCGGAATCCGTACCGTATGCCACGATCACGATTTTCACTGGGAGCGAGGAGACCGTTACAAGAGCCCCCACAAAGAGATTATCGAGATCAAGGACCAAACCTTTCCGCTGCAGATTCCCCATGTCAGGCATGCTGTGATCAATCATCACGCCAGGGATGTACTGAAAGACCGATATGGCATCGAAGCGACAGTTGTTCCCAACGTCATGGATTTCAACAAACCCTATGCAGAGAGGGATGACTACTGCGCTGATATGCTCGAAATACTGGGACTTCAAAAGGAAGATATTCCGATCTTTCAAGTCACGCGGATTGATAGAAGGAAGGGCATCGAGGTCGCTATAGAGTTGATCGACAGGCTTGAAGACGAAAAAGTCAAGCTTGTTGTGACGGGCAGCAAAGCCGATGACGAGAGGCTGGGATACTTTAAGTATCTGTTGGACGTCATTTACCAGAGAAAAATGGAGGATCGTGTCTTTTTTGGATACCGGCGAATTTTGCCCGAGAGAGGTACAACGAGCGGCGGGCAGAAGATCTATTCGATTCCGGACGCCTACGCTAATGCCAGGGCCTGTACATATTTCAGCCGATACGAAGGATTTGGCAACGCCTTTGTCGAATCAGTTCTCGCCAAACGCCCCGTCTTTGTCAACAACTACAAACCAGTCTACTGGCCGGAAATCGGAAGCAAGGGATTTAAGACAGTCATGATCGAGGATAACGTTTTATCCGACGAAGCAGTTACCGAGATAGACAGCATTGTCCACGATGAAGATAAGTGTCGAGAGATCGCGGAGTATAACTACGAGTTGGGGAAAAAGCACTTTACCTTCGAGGTTTTGGAAGAAAAGCTCAGCATTCTATTCGACTACTGATCGCCCCCGACGGGTCATTAAAAATCGAGAATCCCCTTGAGATCCTTGATCAGCTCGAAATGTCGCAGTTTAGCAATGGCTTTTTCCTGTATCTGACGCACCCGCTCTCGTGTGATTCCCAATATCTTGCCAGTCTGCTCGAGCGTAAAAGGCCCTTGCCCGTCCAATCCAAAACGCAGCTTGATGATTTTCATCTCCCTGTCGCTAAGACGGTTGAGCACCTTTTTCACCGTATCCTGAAGGGCTGTGCTGAATACCTTTTCGAAGGGGCTGTGACTGCTATCGGCCTGAATGAGATCCGATAGCTTGGTCACATTTTCTTCGTCAATGGTGGTATCGAGGGAGGTTGTCTCCTGCGAGAGCTTGATGATCTCCTTGATTTTGCTTTGAGGCAGGTTCATATGATCGGCAAGCTCGTTGATGCTGGGATCTCTTCCGAGATCCTGAGTAAGCTGCTTGGTCACGAAATAGCACTTCTTGATGGTGTTTAGCATGTGGATCGGAATCCGTATTACCCTTCCCTTGTCAGCTAGAGATTTCGTGATTGCCTGTCTGATCCACCACGTTCCGTAGGTGGAGAAGCGGCATCCCTTTCTGTAATCGAATCTCTCTACCGCCTCGATTAGCCCTATGTTTCCTTCGTCGATTAGATCGAGAAGGGAGAGTCCTCTATGCTGGTATTTTTTGGCGATGGATACAACGAGGCGTAGGTTGGCCTTGATCATTTTGTCCTTTTCAATTGATATGAGCTCTTCCAGTTCACGCTTCTTGGTATTGAACTGCCTTGCTTTGATTATTCCTTTAGCAGAGTCCTTGATGAGCCGCCGCAGCTTCTGTTTGTGCATAGCGATATTCTGGCTGATCTTTCGCTCCTGCTGGGGGGTGAGCAGTGGATAGCGGGATATCTGCTTGAGATACAGGTAGAGAGAATCGTTCTCCTGTGGCGAAGAATCGAATTCTTCCTCATCGTATGCGGTCTGAGCCCCTGAATCACTCCCGGAAAGGGGGGAGAGGAAGTGAGTCGATTTTATCTGCATTTACTCCTCCAAGCTGTCGATGTTGCCCAACGCCTCTTCTCCTTGACTACAGTCATTACAGCCATTTAGCCTCTCGGTGCTTGTGACGGCTCGTAAGGTTTTCCGTTTTTGGTAACAAAAAAGATAACCTTTGCTATTCCGTCATGAGAGTTAGTCCCAAGGGATCCAATCTCAGTCCCGACTTTGACTGTATCGCCAACTTTGACGAAAAGGTGATTTTGTCCGCCGTATCCATAAACAAATCCAGAGTTGGACTTGACAAATACCATTTTTCCGAAACCACGAAAGGGCGCAGCCCAGGTGACTCTGCCTGTTGATACAGAGACGACACTGTCGCCTTTGCGTCCGATAATGACGACAGCAGAGGACAGCTTTCCCTTCATCCTCTGTATTGATCCTGGATGCGGCCAGAAAGGAACGCCCCGCTCGTGCAAGGATCCCGCCTCATCTGCAGAAGAGTCGGTTGGCTTGTCAGGCGTATGAGAACTGGGGGTGCCTGAATCCAGCTCTTCTGGGTTCCGTTCCGCTCCACCGGCTGCAGACTCAGAGGAGGCAGGAATAACAAGTCGCTGGCCAACTTTGAGCACGCTCTTGAGGGTGAGCCCGTTTAAGGCAAGGAGGTCATTGAGGGGGATTGCGAATCGCCTGGAAAGTCCGTAGAGAGTGTCCCCGCGCTTTACAATGTATGATTTCACCGAAGAAACGGAGTCTTTTTTTGCGGGAATTTTCAAGATAGTTCCCACCGCAACGCGGGTCGGATTGGTGATGTCATTAGCGGAGATCAATGATTCGAGAGAAACATCGAACTTTCGAGCGATGCTATAGAGCGTATCCCCCCTTTCTACGGTGTAGGTGGCGGAATCGCAATAGAGATCTGCCGGCGTTACAAGTAAAAGAAATAAAGCTATTAAGAAGGGACCTAAAATCCTCGTTTGCTTATCCATAGGGGCCGTTTTACTGCAGTTTCGAAGCCATCGCATCGGGGGTGGGCGGGGCAGCCCGCACCGCTGCCTTGCAGCGGTCCACCGAAGCGGTGGCTTTTACTACTTTTTAATTCGGCCGCGGAGGTTATAAAATTTATCAATATAAAGGGTTGGGGGCTTCACGTGCGGGATCATTTAGGCCGATAGTTCTCATTGAAAAACCTTAGCTGGCATACTATGGTAGTAATCATGGCAGAATCCTCTGAAAAACGGCTCGATAGATTATTTGAAAGCTTCAGGCGCAGTGAAATCACATTCAACAGGGAGGTGATCGAGGCGACCGGGCTGCAACCCAAGAATCTGTTCATACGCTTCGGCGGCACACAAAAGCCCTGTTCTCTCCACTCGGTTTCCCTCACCACGGCGAAGATTATGGCCGTGATGACCCCACTGGACCTGGAAGCCATCACTGACACGGATACTGTATTTTTAAATTATAGCTTTGACCGTTCCAAGACAAGCTCGGAAGAGGCTTCTTTTTTGGTCCCGTACAGGATCGCCAGATTAAATCCTGTCTTGAAGATAGAAGCTGACCGTTATCTGGTTGCACTCGAGAGTTCGATGAAGCCACCGGACAATTTGATAAGCATTTTGGGAGGATTCCTAGAGTATAGAATAGCCAAGGCCAAGAGGCGGGAACCTCGTATTTTGATCGACAGCCACAGCGCTGAGGTGATAGGCCTCAAACCTAATGCTTCGACTATTACGATCGATGGCGAAAAAAAAACCTGCGTCGTGCTGGATTTGTCCGTCTCCGGCGCCAAAGCCCTCCTCTGGGCTGAGGAGAAGCCAGTGCCCAGAGAGGCGGTACTGACTCTGCCTATGGCGGGGCCGGATGAGATCATTGAGATTCCTTGCACGATTCTTCGATACGATACGGGAGTAGAGAAGGGGTCAGTGACGCTTGGCATTGTCTACAAGAGAGACTCGATCCTACCGGCCTATAGGGCCCGGATTGAACGGCAGCTAAAAGCAATAGGGGTTGAGCCTGCAAAGGATGTCGTTCCGGGCGACAAGGCATATGGGCGGGAGGTCTCCCCTCGAGAGAGAGAAAAACGGGAAATGAGGGAGCAGCTCAAAAGAATGATAAGCATGCTTGAGGGTCAGAAGCTTTGGAAATCAGACGCAGCAGCGCTGAAGCGTACCCTCGAGGGGCTCAATGTCCTTATGAAAAGCCTTGACTCCTGAATCTGCATCCTCTTTCCGGCAGATAGAAAAATGGATTGCGAGCACATATGGACGAATGATATGAGCGCTGCTCGCCGCGGCGGATTGCGCACTTCGGCGTTTCTCTTCTTGCTCCTCGCTCTTCTGATAGGCACGAGACCGATGTCCTTGGGGGCGCAGTCTGAAGATTCACGAGCGCCAATCGTGCTGACAATTGCGTATTCCGCATCTTCGGAAATCGATGCAGAAATGGAATCAGTGATATCAGACGTCTTGAGGCTGGAGCTGGGAAGAGCCGGCGTGGAGACGACATCCGTGTTCGAGCTGACCGGAGCCCCTTTGAGGGAGGCTTTGACCGGCGGTGCTGATCTATCACAGGCCTTCGAGCTGGCTGTTTCGAGTCAGATCGACTTCGTGCTCATCGGCGTCTTCTACCGAGAGGGCAAAAGCTATCGACTGAACTGCGATGTATATGATCCTGTAGAGGAGAACCTAGCCGCCTCGGCTTCGAGAAACCTGAAAATCGGCTTTACGCTGGACGAAATCATAGCCGAGTGTGTCAAAGAGCTGGTTACAAAGCTGGCCGATAGATTCGAAAACCTTCCTCCAAGAGATATCGTGATTCCGGCGGTCCAAACGGAGACCGCTGCTGTTGTGCAAGCGCCTCAGCCGGAGAGAAGCGAGATTGAGGATCAAGAGCCCGACGCCGTCTATCGCAGATTCCAGCTCTCGGTGGGTTTTGCGCCCTTTCTCGTGGTTGGTCGAGCAAGCGATTTCTTCAAAAGTGGCTTAAGCCCCTCTTTTCACGGACACTACTGGGCGAAGCTGCCTGTCGGGAGATTGGGGTTAGGACTGTATGCAGCTCTTATCCTCTTTGCGCCGGAGGATATCGATGTTAAGTCACAGAGCTATTTTCTTCCGATTGGCGCCGATCTACGATTCGAGATAGGGGAGTCCAATCCTCTCTCGGTTTATGTTCGTCTCTCCGGCGGACCGTCGTTATTGTCTCTCAATCTGGACGGTTCAGAAAGCCAAACCAAAATGGTATTCTTTGCCTTAGGCGGAATTGGCGTAAATATCGGAATTACCGAGATGTTCGGAATCACTCTGGATTCGAGCTACACTATGATCTTTGAGGGCGAAGAACCCATAATGGGATTTAGCCCAGGCCTCTACGTCGACCTGAGACTCTAGATCAGCAGCCTTGGATTAAGGTGTCTGCTCCAGCATTTTTTGCAGACTTTCCAGGATGGCAGAGACAGAATCAGCCTGATCCCGGGTTTCGATGTTCGTCCAGGTTTTTTGAAGATTATCCTCTGTTTCGACCCCACTTAGAACGCCTACAAGAGCGTTGACATCGGAGAGCGCTTCGGCGTACCCGATGCTGTGTTGCTCTTTGCTGAGAGCGAGTAGATACTCATCCATCTGTTCGTAGAGCTCGGGATAGACCGATCGTATGGGATCAGAATCCAAAATTTGCTTGACCCGGACCTTGGCCTGAATGAGCGGGATAAGCCTTTCGGTAGGGGTGATATCTCCGGCTTTGATATCGACAATCGAAGCGAGGTAGGACTGCTGTACACGTACTAGGCGCTCTAGAATCTCCCGTTGCCTCCTTTCGATACTCTCGGCTCTTCCGATGAGCTCCTGAGAATCTCTTACGATCTCGGACTGCTCCCGGCTGATACCAATTCGATATCCGACATCCAGTATCCTTTCGAGCATTCGCTCCGCTGTGACAGAGTCGACATCCAGAAAGGCCAGGGCTCCGCCATAGCTATCTAATGCGGCCTGGTACTCCTGGGCGTTATAGAAGGCATCTCCTTCTTCGATCTTTTTGGCCAGCTCCTGGCTTTCCAATTTTGATGAGAGGTTCCGGATTTCTCCAAGTCTGAGGTAGCTCCTCTGAACGGAGGCTATCTTCTGCAATGCGTTGAGATAAAGTCTTTCAGCCGTATCCGTATCGCCCGCATCGAAGTATCTGTCCCCCTCTTCTACAGTCGAATTGACCGATGCAAGCAGCATCGCCTCAGGGCTGACTGTTTTTGCCTGGCGCTCGTCTTCTGCGCGCTCATTCTCAATCAGCGTTCTAAGAGAAGCGATCAAGAAAAGCTCGACCTTTTGACGTTCCTGTATGACAGGCAAAGCCGACCGGGAGGGATTGTTGAGGAAACTCTCGAGATCATCGAGCTCCCTGATCGCAGAAGAGGTGTCATTTTCGGCCAGGTAGGCGTTGACTCTCTCGTAAAAGCCTAGAATCTGTCGCAAGGCGGAATCGCCTTTTTCTCGCTGGATACGAGCTGATTCGAGCTGAGCGGAAAGGAGATCCCGTTCTGCTGCCAGAGCTTCTTCTCTCTCTTGATATCTTTGCTCTAGTTCCGCCCTCTGCGTCTCCAGACGGTCGATGAGATCGGATCTCGCCAGTATAGACTCGCGCAATTCGCTCTCATACCTGGCAATCTCTGCGTTCAGAATCGCCTCTCGCTCCCGGCGCTGTGATTCCAGCTGAGCCCTGAGAGCCTCTAGCTCGTTATCGAGCTCAGCCCGCATTTCCGCTTCCTTCTCTTTGATAAGCTGGTCGATCTCCTCCTGGGACAGGCCTTCTCGTTGAAGCCTCTGCCTTTCGGCTTCGAGTGCCTCCTCAAACGATGTCCTAAGAGCCTCCTCTTTCGCCCTCAGCTCAGCTTCGGCTTCCGACAGAAAGAGATCCCTCTCGCTTTTCAACTGTTCGAGGTTTCCCTGGATGCTTGCAATCTGAAGCTCCTTTTCGCTGATCTGCTGCTCCGCCTGCCTTTTGACTTCTTCTATCACCTCGGCTTCGGCGGTCTCCACCTGTGCAGGTTTGGCGATAGAATCTTCTCTCAGGTCGAAGAGGTGCAACACAAGGGCACCGGCAATCACGAGGGCCGAAACGGCCAATACGTTTACCAGAATCGGCAGCGTTGATCCTTTTCGTTGAGAGACGTACGAGAAGGTATTGGGTTTTATATCAATTCTGGTCTTGTCGACGAGTTCGTTGAGCTCGACAATGATCTTTTCTCTTTCCTGCTCGCTGATGCCAGAGTCTGATTCGAATAGCTCGTCAGAGCCGGGTCCAGCGGGTTTTCCTTCCTGGAGTCGTCTGAGTTGAAGGGCTCTTTTGATAAGACTGCTCAACTGATCATTTCCATGTTCGAGGTCTATGGTATAAAAATACCCCATTTCAATATCGACAGCCACATCCTTTAGTTTTACCATCCCCGACACCTCAGAGCATGACATTGGTGTTCTGCTGGCGACTTGAGAGACCGATAAAGGAACTGTGAAGCTCTCACACAGCGTAATTTGACGGCAAAAATGAGCTTTTTGTACAATATGAGATAGAGATGGCAATTCGTTCGAAGATCATTTTGATAGTCATCCCCCTTATCGTGGCGCCTCTTTTGCTCACCGGGTTCGTATCGAGTCTGTCCGCCCGCAATGGCATCACTGCCGTTATGACGGAGTTTCTACGGTTTAAGGCCGAAGAGCTGGTCAACTACGGAAGCACGCAGTGGTCTCTCCTCGCTGAAAACGAGCTTGCTGACGATCCCAAGCTCGTTGAAGCCTCGAAACGTGCGGTTGCATCCTTTGCCAAAAGCCTGATCCGCAGAGACACGGAGTTGATCCTTGCATTTGATAGGGACGCCAATATAGTCATGAGCACGAGGGAGGTGAAGGTTAGTGAGCCCGAGAAAAAGCTCCTGGCTCGGCTCATAAACGAGAGGTCGGAAGGATGGCAGAGAGTCAGGCTGGAGGCAAGGGAGCGTGTGGCCCAGGCTATCCTTCTCCTTCCTTTTGACTGGTACGTCATGGTCACCGAGCTCCATGATACCTTCTTTAATACGATCAACCAGATGTACTGGCAAATCGGATACATCCTGGTACCTTCTTTGGTAGTCTCCATAGCCCTTCTTCTCGGATTTGCCTTTCTGCTCACCAGACCACTTCGGGATGTCATTCTGGCGATGCGCAACATCATTTCTACCAACGATCTGTCAAAACAAGTCGAAATTATCTTCGAAGACGAGACCGGTGAGCTAGGTCACACCTTCAACCTCATGACCAGCGATCTCGACAAAGCGTACAATCAGATCAAGCGCTATGCCATACGGGCTGCCGTTGCCCAGACCAAGGAGCTGCGGATCCGAAACATCTTTCAGAAGTATGTTCCCAAAGAGGTCATCGAGCAGTACTTCATGAATCCCGAGTCGATGCTGCTGGGCGAAAACCGCCTCCTAGCCGTGATGTTTTCGGATGTCAGAAGCTTCACAGCGATTTCAGAGAACATGCGGCCACAGGACATCGTCGATTCGCTGAACGTCTTTTTCGCCTCGATGGTGGACATCATCATGGATCATCAAGGCATCGTGGACAAATACATCGGCGATTCTCTGATGGCGTTTTTCGGGGCCCCGGTGCATCACGATGACGACGCCTACCAGGCGGTCCTATCGGGATTTGGAATGCTCGATGCGCTGGGAGCATTCAACACTTGGCAGCGGGAGAAGGGGCGCCCGGAATGGCAGATCGGCATTGGAATCAACTATGGAACCGTGACGGTTGGAAACATCGGATCCGAGAGGAAGATGGATTACACGGTCGTAGGGGATATGGTCAATATCGCCTCGAGGCTTGAAAGCCTGACCAAGCTTTACAGGGAGCCCTTTATCATATCCCAGTACGTTTACTACAGTGTCGGCTCCGATCTTCCGTGCCGACAACTCGACCGAGTGATCCTCAAGGGAAGGAAGAGAAGCCTGGGAATCTACACCCCTCGCAGGGAGCTCAACGCAATGGAGAAACAAGCCTGGAAGCTCCATGACGAAGGGCTCAAGTTCTACTACGATCGGGAATTCGATAGATGCATCCCTTATTTTCAAAAGGTGTTGGAGCTGCTTCCAGGTGATGTCTGCGCCCAGATGTATATCGACCGGTGCACCGCTTACAGGGGCATTACCCTTCCCGAGGATTGGGATGGATCGGTTGTTATGAGCGAGAAGTGATTCCGACTCTGCTTTATGAGTTCGGAATATCGAAGTCGTCGTTAGAGTAGCTGGAGTAAACCAGGCCTGGAAGCTTATAAGCCCGCACGCGGTAGCTGTAGGGTGTGTTGGGTACCAGTCCCATATCCATGTAGTTAGTCACATTCGGGCCCACCGTATCGATTTCGCTGTATGCTCCGCCGCTGACTTTCCGTTCGATGCTGAAACCGTCTTCGCCCGTCGCGTTGTCTACCC
>CAZLRN010000072.1:1328-13536 GCA_964561715.1 uncultured Spirochaetales bacterium | reverse complement strand
TATTCTAGCAAGATTTTCCGAAATCGATCTGAGCCGGAATTGCTACAAGCTTGCTTTGCAAGCAGCTTGCTTTGCAAGCAGTTGGCTGCATGTATAAAATGGACCAAATTGTTTGGATTGGAGGCGCAGCTAACGATATGGATAAATTGCAGAAGCTTTTAGTCGACATGCTCGACGACGGATTCGGCGGCAAGGGATGGCAGGGTCCCAGCAACCTGGTAAACACCGTTGAAAATCTGAGCTTAGAGCAGCTCACCTTTTCATCACCTCACGAGGGCTACAGCATCTGGCAGATCGTGCTCCATTGCGCCTACTGGAAGTGGTATGTTCGTAAGATTCTTGTCGGCTCTGCCGCAGAAGATTTTCGAGGATCTCCCGCCGATTTCCCGTCGCTGCCTACGGTTATCAATCTGGAAACCTGGAGGAGGGACTTCGATTTGCTGCTGGCCGAGCACAGATTGATTATCAAAGCTGTAGAGGAGTTTCCACAACAGAAATGGTGGGATATCGCTCCGGGCCAAAAGGTGAAAAGACCCTATATCAAATTTGTCTATGGCGTGGCGGCCCACGATGTCTACCACACTGGCCAGATTCGCAATATGGGGATTCCTGGGATTTAGGGGAGATTTGTTTGTTCTTCCGCCTCACTGTGGTATATTGAAAGGGTTATGACTAGAATTGAAGCTGAGGAGATTTTCACCACGTGTTCCGCGATTGTCAAAGTTATGGGCGGCGACTTGAAGCGGCTCTGTCTTAGCAGGGGAATTCCTGAGGAGTATTTCGAGGAGTTTATACAGAGAAGCTCCCGAAAAGATGATTACGATCGGTTTTTCGAGGCTCATGACAGCGGCGGGGAAATCAACCTCACAGAAGGAGAAATAGTGCAAAAGCTCGGCAATTTTGGCTACACGATAGTTGTCGAGACAGATGGCAAAAAGTACATCGAAGTTCCGCCGGGCAAGTACCCTAACTCTGTCGAGCTGCATCTGTGCAAGGTGCTCGCCACGAAGTATGACTACAACTACAAGTAGGACTGCATATAGCGGGTAAGGGGGTAACATGACTAATACGATTCTGCTTTGTGTCGGTGCCGCGATTCCGATCGTTTGGGGTGTTGCTCATCTGTCAGCTACTGCATCGGTAGTCAGAGGATTCGGCGAAATCTCGCAGGATAACCGCCGCATCATCACGATGGAATGGATCATGGAGGGTCTGCTCCAAGTTTTCATCGGTGCGGTCGTGCTCGCAGCAACGATTATTGACAGGTCAGGCGCCATCGCGAGATGGGTGTTCAGGCTCTCCTTTCTCATGCTCAACTTTATGTCCGCTGTATCGCTCTTTACGGGATTTCGGGTGAGTTTTCTGCCCTTCCGGCTGTGCCCGATCCTCTTAACCGGGTCTTCGATCCTCATTATACTCGGGACATACCTGTAGCCTCTTATGGCAAAAGATCGACAAAGCCGCATGCGCAGGCGGTTCGACGATGTCGCCTCGTGTTATGATCAACAACGCCGAAAGCTCATTCCCTGTTTTGAAGAGTTTTACGGCGTAGCCGTTTCGGTCATAAGCTGTTCATCTGAGCACCCCGAAGTCCTCGACATCGGCTCTGGTACAGGATTGTTCTCTTCGTTTTTGCTGGAAAAATACCCATTCGCCCGATTGACGTTGATCGACGTTTCCGAGAACATGCTCGACGTAGCTCGAGAGAGATTCGAGAGGGTATCCGGCGTCTCCTATCTAGCAGGCGACTATTTGACCTATCCCTTTCAAGAATCTTTCGATCTCATCATCTCCGCCCTTTCAATCCATCATCATCCGGATCGAGACAAGATTGCGCTTTTTAAAAAATGCTATGATCTGCTGAGAAGTGGCGGCATCTTTGTCAACGCCGATCAGGTCAAAGGCGAAACGGTGTACCTCGATGCCCTCAATAAAGCCCACTGGAAACAGAAAATCGAAAGCAGTGGGCTAAAAAAAGAGGAAATCGTAGCAGCATACGAGCGCATCAAACTGGATCGAATGGCGACATTGAGCGATCAAATCACCTGGATGAGGCAGTGTGGATTTAGCGATGTCGACTGCGTCTACAAAAACTATAGTTTTACCGTTTTCTTTGGAAGGCGAGTATAGCTTTCAGGTGAGCGAATTGAGGTATGAAAAAAAAATCGTGCTCTGCTATGGAGATTCGAATACCTGGGGATACGTTCCCAACAGGGGTCTTCGGTTTCCTATGCATGTCCGGTGGCCTGGAGTGCTGCAGAGATGCCTGGGCCAAGAATACGAAATCGCCGAGGAGGGATTGAATGGGAGGACAGCATTCAGCTTTTATCCTGACGGGAATTCCCTTAACGGTTGCGATTATCTCTCCTCGTGCCTGAAGGACTACACCAATTCTCCCATAGCGATTCTGATCCTCTTTCTCGGCATCAACGATATCTTTTGTGACCGAAGTGTGACGGCTGCAGAGATTGCCGATCGAGTGGGACAGGCGGCGACACTTGCAGCTCGGACTAATAGCATCGGTCAGATTGTGCTCCTCTCTCCCCTACCGGTTAACGAACAGAACGAGTTTGCATCGTTCTACGGGCCGGAGATAGAGAGGGCAAAGGGCTTTTCTCGTCACTTTAAAGCAAAAGCGGCCGAGCTGGATTGCCTCTTTGCTGATCCGGCGGAGGTGATCAGCGCGAGTAAGCTGGACGGCGTTCACATCGACGGGCCAAATCACATCCGGCTGGGTGAGTATCTTTGCACGTTTATAATGGAGAAAGTCTATGATGCTCGTTAGCGCCTGTCTGGCCGGACAGTGCTGCAGGTACGACGGCAAAAGCTGTACCGTGAGCCAGGTCGAAGAATGGGTGAAGTCCGGGAAGGCTGTGGCGATCTGCCCCGAAGTAGCGGGTGGGCTGGCGGTTCCCAGAACTCCCTGCGAGATAAGGAGCACGAGCGAGGGTGATCGAAGGGTGGTTTCAAAGGACGGGAGGGACTGCACCGACGCCTTTATGAGGGGAGCGAAGGAGGCGTTGATGATCACAAAGCAATTTAGCATCTCGAAGGCTGTTCTCAAGTCACACAGCCCTTCCTGCGGATATGGCCAGATTTATGATGGCACCTTCACCGGCAGATTGATCGGCGGGAACGGGATGACCGCCGAGCTCCTGAGTCAAAATGGAGTCGAGATATTCGACGAGAACTCCTTGTCGCACTTCGATTCGGGGTGAGGTCATTTAGCTTTTCGGGATTTCAAGACTTTCAAATACGTGATATACACGGGGCAACACAATATAGAACGGAGTTCTCAATGTCAGAAACGTCTGCAATTGGATGGGGTGGATTTCACCATGTTGCGATGAAGGTGAAGGACTTCGATGCCACCTGCAGTTTCTATGTGGAGGGATTGGGTTTCGCGCTCAAGAGGAGCTGGCAGCGAAACGGAATAGGTGGAGCCCTCGTCGACACAGGCGGAGGAAACTATCTCGAGATATCCGGAGGGGGACCCGACAAAACTTCTCAGAACTCGACCTTTCTTCATATTGCGGTGCGGGTAGCTGATTGTGACGCCGCCACCGAGCGTGCGCGCAGTGCTGGTGGGGAGATCACGGTCGAACCGAAAGATGTGGTAATTCCCAGTGATCCTCCGCTAAAGGCTAGGATATCCTTCTGCCAGGGCCCCGACGGCGAGTCTATCGAGTTCTTTCAGAATGACTCGACCTGAATATTCCAATCCCTCATGGTCATAGAAAAATACCAGCTCATCGAAGGCGCCAAACAGGCAAGGGGACTGGCCGTTATCATCGATGTCTTTCGGGCCTTTAGCGTGGCCTGCTACGTTTTTCACAACGGAGCCGAAAAGATCATCGCTGTTGGAAGTATCGAGAGAGCCTACGAGCTCAAGAGAAAGCATCCTAGTTACGTGCTCATGGGTGAGCGGGGCGGCAGGATACAGGGAGGATTTGATTACGGCAACTCCCCTACCCACATAGAAGCGGTGGGCTTTGCCGGGAAAACCGTTGTGCAGACCACGAGCGCGGGTACCCAGGGAATCGATAGTGCAAAAAACGCCGAGGAGATTATCACGGGAAGCTTTGTGAACGCCTCGGCTGTGATCGATTACATTCGATGGAAGGATCCAAAGGTTGTGTCTCTCGTTGCTATGGGCGAAGCCGGCCTACATCCGGCTGATGAGGACGAGCTCTGCGCCAGGTACATTGCCGGTGTGCTGGAAGATCGGCCGTTTGACTTCGGTGCCATAGTCGATAGGTTGCGGGATGGCAGCGGAAGGAGACTGTTGAATCCCGCGCATGCGTCCTGGTCGCCGCCGAGGGATTTCGATCTCTGTCTCGATCTAAACCGTTTTTCCTTTGTACTGCGTGTTGAACGTGACGCTGACGGCCTTGCCGTGTTGCGAAAGTCGCAACACTGAGCAGTTCTGCAAGATTGCAAAAGTCACAACCTTGAAAGCAAATCGGGAATATGCGAGATTGGGTGAAATCTTCCGATTGAGCTAGAAGAATGAGTGTGCCTAACGTCGAAAACAAATACAGCGAGAAGGCTCTCTTCAACGCTGGGGATTTTCTGGAGTTCAAAAAGAGCATCGGAATAGGCCCGCGATTCAATCCTCCTGAGGGGGTGATCCTCTGCTATCAGAAGGACCTGCTGGATTTCATTGAACGGAACTACAGAGTTACTGTTCCTCCCGGCTCGTTTAAGGGTTTGAGATTGCTCGAGGGCACTGATGGGTCTATCGGCATAGCAGGAGATTTCGGCTTTGGCGCGCCGGTTGCAGTTGCGGTCATGGAAGATCTGATCGCCTTTGGGGTGAGAGAGTTCCTCTCCATTGGATCCGCCGGAACCCTGCAAAAGCATATCGAGATCGGTGACACCGTTGTCTGCGATAGAGCCATTCGTGACGAAGGCACATCCTATCATTACTTGAAAGATGGTAAGTATGCTCGAGCCAGCGACGAAATGACGGAACGGCTAAAAACGGCTCTGGCGAATCATAAGAGGAATTTCATAGTGGGTACGAGTTGGACTACCGATGCGCCATATCGGGAGACCAGGTTGGAGGTGGAGCGCTATCAAGCCGAAGGCGTGGCAACGGTCGACATGGAGGCTTCGGCGTTGTTCGCCCTTGCTGAATACAGAGAGGTTTCCATTGGATCGGCGTTTACTGTCAGCGACTCCCTGGCCGATCTGGAATGGAAACCGCGTTTTCAGAACCGAAACGTCAAGCGCGGACTTCAAAGGCTCTTCCAGGCAGCCTTGGAAGCCCTTTTAACGAAATCGTGAGGAGCGATTATGTCACACGAAGCACTCATCCAGGGATTGAAGGCAAACATCGAGGTGCTGGAGAATATGGTGGCCTCGATTCCGGAATCTCAACTGTTCGTCAATCGAGGCGAAGGCGTCTGGAGCATCTATGAGCACATCGATCATCTGGCCCTTGTTCAGCCGATGGTCTTTAAGAGGCTGGAGCTCTTCGTAAAGGAGGAGAAGCCGGAAATTGTGCCCTACGTTCCCGATCAGGAAAGTGAGAGCAGCCGCCCCAAGAAAAAGTCAATCAAAGATCTCACGGCTGTTTTTTCCGAATGGAGAAAGAGGCAGATCGAGCTGATCGAATCGTGTGAGCCCGAGCTGTGGAGCAAGATTGCCAACCATCCTGAGTACACGCTTTACACCTTTGAAATCCTCGTAAGACACATTTTACTGCACGACGGATTTCATTTGTACCGTATCGAAGAGCTGTGGTTGGTCAAGGATGCCTATCTGACCGATATGTAATTCCGGCTCAATTTCTTGTTATTCTAGCAAGATTTTCCGAAATCGATCTGAGCCGGAATTGCTACAAGCTTGCTCTGCAAGCAGCTTGCTTCCGCAAGCAGCTTGCTTCTGCAAGCAGCTTGCGGAGCAAGTAGTTGGCATGCACGTATAAAATGTACCAAATTGTTTGGGTTGTGGGCGGGCCGCGTAGGTCGTAGCCAACGATATGTAGGTGGATCATGAAAGAGCCGATAAAGATACTTTTTGTCTGCACAGCAAACAGGATGAGAAGCCGCACATCCGAAGAGCTCTATCGCGGGGATAGCCGATTCAGTGTAAAGTCCGCCGGCACAAGCATCTTCGCCCAGGTCATCATCAATGAGAATTTGGTGGATTGGGCCGATCATATCGTGGTGATGGAGCATAATCATGAGGAAAAAATAAGGAGAAAGTTTGCCGATAAGAGCGACACCATGAAAATCCACTCCTTAGGGATTCCTGATATCTATTACTTCATGGATCCGACTCTCGTGTCTCTAATCAAGGAGAGATTCGAAAAGCTCTACGATTCAGAGATAAAGGGGAAATGATCCGTTGAGCAGAGACCTGATGAGCAATATTGGGGGACATGGGGTGAAACTGCTCGATGGGGCAATGGGGACGGAGCTGCGCCGGCGCGGACTCACTGAGGGTGGCCAGAATTGCCTCTCCAATCCCGATGCCGTAATCGACATTCACCGGCAGTATGCCGCAGCGGGCGCTGAGTTTCTCATTACCAATACCCTCACCATGAATCCCATCTACCTGAGAACCCACAATATCGAGATCGATGCTAGAGAGGTCAATCTGAAAGCCGTAGAGCTTGTCAGGTCAGCTGCAGGAGAAGATCGGCTCGTATTGGGTAATATGAGCTCGACGGGACAGCTGCTGAGACCCTATGGCGATTATACCGAAGAGCAGTTTGTCGAATCCTTTGAGCAACAGGCGGCTTTCCTTTCCGAAGGTGGAGTGGATGGCATCATCATTGAAACGATGATAGATCTTCGCGAGGCGCTCTGTGCCGTTAGAGCCTGCCGGAAGGTCTCAGCCCTCCCGGTCATCGCATCCATGGCCTTCAAGACCCACGAAAAGGCGGGACGCACCGTTATGGGAGATAGCGCCGGGGATTGCGCGCGACGTCTGACCGACGAAGGTGTGATCGCCGTAGGCGCAAACTGCGGTGACCTCGACCCCCTGGAAATGGCTGAAGTAGTTTCGTTTCTTCGCGGTGCGACCGATCTGCCCATACTGGCCGAGGCGAATGCCGGAAAACCCAAGCTCGTAGGCAGCCGAACGGTATTCGATTTGAGCCCGACAGATTTTGCCACCGGCATGGTAGAGTGCATCAAGCGAGGTGCAACCCTTGTGGGAGGTTGCTGCGGTACGACAGCCGATCACATCCGCATACTGGCCACGGAGGTGAAAGCACTGCAGCTAGAGGGGGCGTAGGCATGCCGATTAGCTACCTGGTTTCGGGGTTTCTCTTTGGGCTGGCGGCCGGAATCTCACCTGGCCCCCTTCTGGCACTGGTTATCACGGAGACGATCAGACATGACACAAAAACGGGCATGCTCGTGGCGTTGGCTCCAATTATCACAGACCTGCCGGTCGTTGTTCTGTCCATCTTTGTGCTTTCGCGGTTTTCTGCCTCGAACATCGTACTCGGAGTGATTTCTATTGCTGGGTGCCTGTTCATATCCTATCTGGCCTTTGAAAGCATTACGGTCAAAGACATTGAGTCGAGTCTCAAAAAGGGCGGTGTCGACTCCCTCCGAAAGGGAGTCATTACCAACCTACTGAATCCCCACCCCTATCTCTTTTGGATTACCGTGGGAGCACCGACTGCTGTGAAGGCTTCTAAGGCCAGGCTTTTCGCTCCCATTCTTTTTATAGCCGGGTTTTACCTCCTGCTGGTTGGCTCGAAAATTGTGGTTGCCCTGCTTGTTGGAAAATCCAAAGCTGTTCTTAGCAGCCGAATCTATATTTACATTGTGCGGGTTCTCGGATTTATCCTCATCATCTTTGCTGTTCTCTTTCTCAGAGAGGGGCTGAAACTGCTGGGCGTTCTTAAGTGAGATCGGAGTTTTTGTTATGCGTGGGCGGTTGGTGAAGACAACTCATATGTTGCTGAGACGCTACGAAGAGGCCAAAGACAGGAAAGCCGTCTACCGTATTCTTGAAGAAGTGGGATGGCTGGAGGAAGGGAGGGACAAGAAAAGAGACAGGTACGTGGATGCGGTTATCAGGGCCAGCTCCGCCTACGTCGCTCTCATCAGAAACGAGGCCGAGTGCTTTGTAACGACAACTCCCGGATCAATCCGCCACAGGGATGAGGAACTTCGCTTCTGTGCCGTGACCGCGGTGGCGACGAGTCGCATTGCCCGAAAGATGAGCGGCGCTCGCCAGCTCACTGCAATGGCTTTAGCCGACGCGGCAGAGAAGGGGGACCACGTTGCAGGACTGGGAATTTTCGACCAGGGCTTTTACGACAGTCTGGGCTTTGGAAACGGTCCGTATCAGCAGTGGATCGGTTTCGATCCTTCCAGTTTGAAGGTGGGTTCTCTTAAAAGTCCGCCTCATCGTCTCGGCTTGAGGCAGGCTCGGAAGGTGCACGAATCCAGGCTTTCGCGGCTCGGGGGGCATGGATCGATCTGTATTCTGCCCTTTGAGCAAACCCAGAGAGATATGGCCTTGACCAAGAACGGCTTCGGATTGGGTTTCTTCGACGCTTTTGATAAACTGTCCCACTTTCTCTGGCTCAGATCAAAGGGGGAACATGGCCCCTACGTTGTCAATTTTCTGAGTTATCAGTCCTACGATCAGCTTCTGGAGCTGCTCTCTCTTATCAGGAGCTTTGCCGAGCAGGTTTTCGTGGTGGCAATGCGGGAGCCGCCGGAGATCCAGCTTCAGGATCTGCTCAAGAGGCCCTTGCGTCATAGGCTAACTACGAAACAGTCACTGTATGAGAATTACATCTCCGCCCAATCCTACTATCAGCTTCGGATGCTCGACCTGAAGGGATGTGTAGAAAAAACCCGTTTAGCCTTCGACGGTCCGCGGTTTAGCCTGAGCCTAACCGATCCCATCGAAGAGTTTTTGCCCGGCGAATCCAAATGGCAGGGGTTGAGCGGTGAGTATGTGATTCGTTTCGGCAGGCACTCAGAATTTACGACGGGCAGTGAGAAGGGGCTGCCGCTCATGAGGGCTTCTATTGGAGCCTTCTCGAGAATGTGGATGGGGGTTCGAAGCGCCAGCGCTCTCTCGGCGACAGACGAGCTCGAAGCCCCCGAAGCTCTGCTCAGGGAGCTGGACGATCTGTTTCGCCTGCCGCCGCCGATTCCTGATTGGGATTTCTAGCGTGTCCTGCTTGAGCTTTTACCATTCCTGATAGGAAATTGTGATCCTCCTCGATTAATGGTATTTATTTCTCGTTTTTATACCGAATTAAAAAATGAGGACTTTTTTATGTACTCTACAGCGACTAGGCTCATTGATATCCCGGTGGCACTCGTCTTTGTCAATTCGCTCTATCTGGTTCAAGCCCTCCTGGCGTATTTCTACGTCGAGTATCTGAAGCTTCGCACTCAACTGGCAGATATCAAGCTGGTGCAGAGACACGAGATGTACGATTGGACCGCCAAGTTTCAGATCACTAGCGGCAACATCATCTTCTTCCGTCGGGTGGCTTGGAATGTTCTGTTTTTCTGTGTTCTTGCCTTTGGCGCGACAATCGCCCTTCAGGAGCTTTTTCGCACCAGATTTGGCGGCAACGGGATAGAAAAAACGGCAGCCGTTATTCTAAGTACTGCCATTCTCGATGTTGGGCTTTACTACGCCTTGCACTATCAATACGAGCTCCGCCGGGAGAGGCTGAAGAATCTCAAGCTTCATATCATCCGGGGGTACAACATGAAGAATGTTGTATACGTTAGAAACAGCTTCGATCAGATCCGGCCGCTTTCCAGTTTTTTTGCTGACTCTTCGCTTACCCTCGTGAGTGCAGCCACCGTCATAGTGTCCTATCTCTGTGTCCTCTATTTCACCCTTGCCTCCTAATGTTCTCCCCTGCACACCCGGATGAGGGCGATGCCTGAAAAGCCCCCAGCAGTACGTTATATCATCGCTCCTCAGAGCGGCGTGGCACTGATTCTGAAAAGAGGACAGAGACTGCGTGTGATCGACGTCGAGGGTAAACAGGTTGCCGATCTTGTTGCCTTTTCCAAAAACGATCCGCGGGAGATGCTTTCGACTTCTGTCACGATCGATATGAAGGGATCGGTAACGGTTGCTCGGGGTGACACTCTCTACTCGAATCAATACAATCCCATGCTAAAGGTTTTAGAGGATACTGTTGGGCGTCACGATATTCTGCATCCGGCGTGCAGCCCGCCGATGTACAGGCGCCAGTACGGAATCGAGAAGCCGCATCCAAGCTGCCAAAGTAATCTCGTCGATGCGCTTCGCAGATACGGGATCGAACAGCCGATACCGACTCCTCTCAACATCTTCATGAACACATCGATTCTGAAGGATGGCTCGATCCGCATCGAAGAGCCTTTATCGACATCCGGAGATTTTATCGAGGTTAAAGCCGAGATGGATCTGATAGTGGGCCTTGCAGCCTGCTCGGTGGAGGAGAGCGCCTGCAATGCCTATCGATGCAAACCGATAGGGGTTCAGATCTTGCCTTGAAGCACAGGAGCAGCGAATTACCGGATTGCAGGCGAAGTTCCCAAAGCACCCAACAGGGAGCTCTCCCTCTTCTACAAACGGCTCGAAAACAGCTATGGTTTCCATAGGGAATGCACGGGTATTTGGAGTCTTCCACCCTGAGTGAAGGACAGATGGCAACGGCTAAAAAAAGCAGCGGGAAGGGAAAGGATATTGGGCTTTACAATGAAGGCTGGCTCCACTCCTCGCTGAAGAATCATTACGGTGCCAGTTCGGCTCGCTTCGAGGTCGAGGTCGACGGTTTTATCGTCGATATCGCTCAAAAGGGAAAACTCATAGAGATCCAAACAGGAGGCTTCTACCAACTCAACAAGAAGTTGTCTCGTCTGCTCGAGTCCTATTCGATCAAGGTTGTCTACCCGTTGGCCGTTGAAAAAACGATTGTTGTCCTGGATCGGGACCAAAAGAAAGTTCTCTATAGAAGGAGATCTCCCAAGAGACAATCCGAGATCAATCTGGTTGATCAACTCATTTATATCCTGCCCCACATTCAAAATCCTCATTTCAGTCTCGAGGTTCTATTGACGAGGGAGGAGGAAGTCCGTAGCGATGACGGCTATGGAAGTTGGAGGCGTGGCGGCAAAAGCATCCTCGGCAGGAGACTGCTGGAAATCATAGGGGTCCGCACCTTCGGAGTGCCGGAGGACTACCTGAGTTTGTTGCCTAAAGACATCCCTTCGCAGTTTACCAACCTTCGACTTTCGCAGTGCATGGGAATACCTCGAAGAACTGCGACCAAACTGACCTACTGCCTCAGACACTTAGGATTGCTTACGGTCTCACACAAGAACGGCAATGCGCTGGTGTATACCGCTGCTCGAGGTGTATTTTAATTCGACAAAATCCTCTAATATTGATCGGATATGAGGATCAAGGTGAACTTTGCAGCGGTGCTGAAGCTCGAAAAGATAAGCAGTGGTGGTACAGTGGATCTCCCTGAGGGGACGACGGTTTCCCAATTGCTGTCGGACTGCAACGTCAAGGAAGAACACAAAAAGTATATTTTAGTTTTCGTCGACGAGAAGAAGCGTGATATTCATCATATATTGAAAGACGGAGAAGTCTTGAGTCTGTACCTGCCGGTTGGGGGAGGTCGATTATGAAGGCTAAGAGCAAACCAAAAAGGAAGCCCAAGAAACAGGGAACAGAGAGGGTCTCTCCGCAGAAAAAACGGCTGCAGGATGAGTTGATGCGATTGCTGCCGGAGATCGACGAAGAGGGCTTGATCTTCCTTATCAAGCAAGCCCAAGTGATTATTCACAACCTTCAGGTGGATCGAATCAACCGGGAAATTGAAGAGCTGGAGCAAACTAAATCTCCGACAAAGGCCGTATCATCATCGAGCCGCACAACCCGGAGCGTAGCGGATGTGGCGATCGAAGAGGCGCCCAACGGAAAGTCCTTCTATCTCGTGTTGCCCGATACGCGTAAGATCCTGGGTCTCGAGGAGATGCGAATCCTGGTAAGGGCTTGCTACGAACCCAAGCGGAAAAGTGAGGCCATGAACAGGATTTATCGGTGGATGCAGAAGGAGAGGCGAGACATTCTCTCCGATGGGAAAATCGAGAGCAACGGCAGTCCCCTGCTTGACGCCCTCTTCCGCCGGATCAGGGAGAAGTACACTCTCAAGGATTGAGTGAATCTCAAGGATTAAGTGAATCTCAAGGATTGAGTGAAT
>CAZLRN010000072.1:0-1228 GCA_964561715.1 uncultured Spirochaetales bacterium | reverse complement strand
AAGGATTGAGTGAATCTCAAGGATTAAGTGAATCTCAAGGATTGAGTGAATCTCATTTCATACGATATCGGCGTATTCGGCCTGTGCAACTCTTGCAAGGTCCGGCGGCTGGATTTTTATCTGCAATCCCCGAGATCCGCCGTTTATATAGATCCAGTCGTTGATGGTTGCTGACTCATCGATGTAGGTGCGGAAGTTGCGCTTCATGCCGATCGGGGAACATCCTCCTCTCACATACCCGGTAAGAGGCAGAAGCTCTCTGACTGCAATCAGTTCGATTTTCTTGTTTCCGGTTGTTTTTGCCGCTTTCTTCAGGTCGAGCTCACAGCTTCCGGGCACACAAAACACGAAGATATCTCCCTTTTCACTGCGAGTGACCAGGGTCTTGAAGACCATCTCCGGCGGGACGCCCAGTTTGCTGGCGGCGGACACAGCATCCGTGGTTTCTTCGCCGTAATCGT
Organism: uncultured Spirochaetales bacterium; assembly: GCA_964561715.1. Lineage (GTDB taxonomy): Bacteria > Spirochaetota > Spirochaetia > SZUA-6 > CAZLRN01 > CAZLRN01. The sequence continues at coordinate 767 of CAZLRN010000072.1, read as the reverse complement.
AGGAGTGGAGCTCGAAGGGCACACCCCTTTTCTCGACGAGTCGCACGGCATTGGTCTTAGTTGGTTTTTTCATTCAGAGACAATACTAACGAGATTGCGGAGATCCTGGCAATGCCGCGGATAGCGAGATGCTATAGTTGATAGAATCGGCTTCGGCGGGGATACTGTGACGAAGGGGTACGTGTGTAGAGGGGCGCGGAAATGAAGATAAACGGGAAAAGACAGAAGATTCTCTTTTTTAAAGTCGTGCTCAGCGACAACCAGGGCAGAGTGAAGGACCGTCCCTATCGAATCATTGCAGCTCCGGGAGCGCTCTCCCTTCACAATCTCGCGGAGGTTGTCGTGGAATCCTTTAATCTCGAATTCTCCGGTTCCTTTGGCTACTACAGTCGCATCAGATTGCGACCAGATTCAGAGCCTGCATATGATTCGCGAATAAGGAGCGCTGGGGCAAAGAGCACGCGAAGTGTAAAGGAGGTAAGCGCCCAGGAGCTATTCCAAGAAGTTCGCCATAAAATGCTGTTGCTCTTCAATAGTGATAATTACTTTGTGATTCAGCTGAAGCGCATCGATGAGATACCGCGGATCGTGGCGTGGAAGGGCAAGAGGCCTCCCTTCGGAGAGGCAAGAGAGTCCAGGTGAATCTTTTCAGAAATATCAGAGACTATCTCGCCTATATTGCGCAAAACCAAAGAGGACTCTATCTCATCTTCCTGCTTTCCTTTTTGCCTTTCATCTTCTTTGCGGTTAATGCCTTTCTCGGAGTC
>CAZLRN010000071.1:0-13554 GCA_964561715.1 uncultured Spirochaetales bacterium | reverse complement strand
CGGTGAGGAGGACCGGGAGCACCGCATGCGGGCTCTCACACCGAAGCAAGCCGAGAAGAGAGATTACTCCGAAATCGAACATCTCGAAAAGGGCGGCCCAATCGCTATGGCAGACTACACGATCGTAAACGAATCCTCTCTCGAAGACCTCATGCAGGCTATTCGGAATCTTGTCTCCTGAAATCCTTGCTTCCTTGACATTTGAAAGCTGATTTACTAAATTTTTAATAAGTATTTTCAAAGCACTTTGGCTTTTGCAAGCCTGCTTTTCCACCATAAGGTGTCTCTAAAAAACAATACTGTTTCACGGGGAGGCCCCCTTTTGCGGTCAGAGGCGGTAGACAACTCCAAAGCGGTTGATCATTTCAAGATGCTCTGCGATTTTGGGGAGCTCAACTGGATATTCAAAGATAGCGGAGATATCGATTCCTTTCTCCACAAAATCGTCACAATGGTCGCTTGGCACATGAGAGCGAGCGCGTGCACTATTTTTCTCTATGACAACGAGGTAGAAGAGCTCGTGCTCAAAGCTACCCATGGACTGAACCCGGAATGTGTGGGTAAAATTCGTCTCAAAATGGGAGAGGGACTAACCGGCCTCTCTCTAAAAGAGCTTAAGCCAATCTGTGTCACAGATCCAATGCATCACCCCAATTTCAAAGTGGTGAATGATATTGATGAGGAGCGATACGATGCTTTCCTCTCGGTTCCCATAACAAGGGGAATATCGAAAGTCGGTGTCTTAACCCTCCACAAAGAAAAGGGGGATGCCTTTAGCGAACAAGATGTAACGGCGATCAACGCTATTGCATCTCAGCTTGCCAATATAATCGAGAGTGCGGGTTTGCTTCTGCAGGTCAATCCCCGTACGAGATCCCATCCAAGACAAAAAATAGAACCCCTCACGGGGCAGAGGCTGATCAAGGGCATGGTCGCCTCTGAAGGAGCCGTCATGGGTAAGGTTTTTGTCCTGGACAGACAGCGCTCCTATGTAGGGCTTCTGGAGTCTGATTTCGGCAAAGAATACACGCGGGAGGATTTCAAAAAGGCCCTTGCTGAAACAGAGCTCCAGCTCAATAAGCTGCAGGGGGAGATCGAAGAAAAACTGGAGGATGCTGCTTCGCTGATTTTTGCCTCCCATCTCCTCATGCTCAAGGACCAGATCTTCATCGATGAGATATACGAGGAGATTGATCAGGGCGAATCGCCCGCCCGAGCTCTGTTGAATGTCTCCAAGCGTTATATCGATATTTTTGCTCAAAGCACGAATCCCTATGTCCAGGAAAAGGTCCGTGATGTTGAAGACGTCGTTCTGCGTATATTAGGTAACCTGGACCGTCCCGCCAGCGAACTCACTTCTGTCGAGGGACGGGTCGTTATCGCCAGAAAGCTCTATCCTTCTGATGTTCTCACCCTGGCGACAGAAAAAGCACTTGGCGTGATTTTAGTCAGTGGAGGTGTGACGTCACACGTGGCCATTCTGGCCAGATCTCTCCACATCCCCATGATGATCGTGGACACGCCTCAGCTGATGCACCTTCCAAGCGGCAGCACAGCTATATTGGACTCTGAGCTTGGAAACATCTATGTCAATCCTCACCCAGATGCTGTAGCCAGTTTCAAGGAGAAAGACAAAACTCAAAGGACCATCAAGGCACTTAAGCCCCATGTAGCGCCAGAGACGTACACCAAGGATGGAACCCGAATCACGTTGATGGCCAATATCAACCTATTCAGTGATTTAAAGTCCGCTACTGAGCTCAACGCTGAGGGAGTCGGCCTCTATCGAACTGAGTTCCCTTTCTTGATTCGAAGCGACTTTCCGACCGAGGAGGAGCAGTTCGTCATTTACAGGAGAATGATCGAGAGCATCAGGGGTAGAGAGCTGAATTTCAGGACCTTGGATATTGGCGGAGACAAGGTGCTCTCTTACTTCGAAGACTACGAGGAGGCTAATCCCTTCCTCGGCATGAGATCGATTCGTTTTTCCCTCAAGAATCAGGCTATCTTCAAGCAACAGGTCAGAGCCATGCTGCGAGCCTGCGCGGATGCCGAGACCAAAATCATGTTTCCGATGATCTCGTCTTTGGATGAGTTTGTGAATGCTAAAAGCGTACTCATCCAATGCCGTGACGAGCTGAAAGCAGAGGGCGTCAATTTCACTGAAGAGCCACAGGTCGGCATGATGGTCGAGGTTCCCGCTCTCGTGGAAATCATGGAAGATCTCGTCAAGGTTGCCGATTTTTTCTCTATCGGCACCAACGATTTCATCCAGTACATTCTCGGAGTCGATCGCACCAATCAGAAGGTGGCGGAGATGTATCTCCCCCACCATCCTGCCGTCTTGCGTTCTCTCAAGCGCATTGTCGATGTCGCGAAGAAACACAACAAGGAAATCTCCATCTGCGGCGCAATGTGCCATCAGAGACGATATATCCCATTTCTCCTGGGGATCGGAATAAGGCGGCTGAGTATGAATCCCATGTATCTGCCGCGGATTCAAAAGTTCATTGCCAGCCTGGACATGAGCGAGGCGGATGATCTGGCCCAGGCTGTTTTGAGTAAGGGCTCGATCGAAGAGATATCCGCCCTATTGAAAATCACCTAAAGCTACGCAATTGACATCTCTATCAATGCATGTTACAAGAATGTAGGTATCCCAACCACTAGCTTACCTTTGTGTAGTATAGAGAGCCTGAATTTCCGCGTGACTCCCCCCATTGGGAGATTTGGCACGATCATTGCAGTAATGGGTGTATACCACTAAGAGATTCACATTCAAGGAGAAGGAAATGAGTGATCTTGGCACTCCGAAAGACGTTGTGACGCTGATCGAAAAGGAAAAGATCGAAGTTGTGGATTTGAGGTTTATGGATTTCCCCGGACTCTGGCAGCACTTTTCGGTGCCAGCAAGAGAGGTAGATGAAGACAACTTTACATCGGGGTTCGGATTCGATGGATCCAGTATCCGCGGATGGCAGGCGATCAACGAGTCGGACATGCTCGTCAAACCTGTGCTCGAAAGCGCCTTCGTCGATCCTTTTCTGAAGGCAAAAACCCTGGTGCTGATCTGCAATATCGCCGATCCAGTAACGGGAGAGGACTATACCAGGGATCCCCGCAATATTGCGCGCAAGGCCGAGGCTTATGTCAAAAGCTCCGGTATTGCAGACACCGCCTATTTCGGGCCCGAAGCGGAGTTCTTCATCTTCGACGACATTCGCTTCGATCAGAACGAGCACGAAGGGTACTATTACATCGATTCCTTAGAGGGGCGATGGAACACGGGGCGAGTCGAGGAGCCTAACCTGGGTTATAAGCCGCGGTACAAAGAGGGCTACTTTCCCGTGCCTCCTACCGACAGCCTCCAGGATCTGAGAAGCGAAATGATGATCGTCTTGGAGAAGATCGGGGTTCCTATCGAGGCGCAGCACCACGAAGTGGCCACTGGTGGGCAGGCAGAAATCGACATGAGGTTCGACAGGCTGCTGCAGATGGCCGACAATCTTTTGAAGTACAAGTATGTCATCAAAAACGTGGCCTGGAAAAACAACAAGACCGTCACCTTCATGCCTAAACCCCTTTTCAATGACAACGGCAGCGGCATGCACGTACACGTCTCACTCTGGAAAGGTGATGCGAATCTCTTTGCCGGCGACGGTTATGCCGGATTGTCCGAAATGGCGTTGTATGCCATAGGGGGCTTGCTGAGACACGCACCGGCTCTTCTGGCTTTTAGCAATCCTACGACAAACAGCTACAAACGGCTCGTGCCTGGATTCGAAGCTCCCGTGAATCTTGCCTACTCCAGTCGGAACAGAAGCGCCGCGGTGCGTATCCCGATGTACTTTACTTCGGCAAAGGCAAAGAGGCTAGAATTCCGCTGTCCCGATCCGAGCTGCAATCCCTATCTGGCCTTCTCCGCCATCACGATGGCGGTTCTGGATGGGATTATGAACAAGATCCATCCCGGCGATCCGCTGGACAAGGATATCTACGACCTTCCGCCCGAAGAACTGGCGAAGGTTGATCATACTCCTGAGTCGTTGGCCCATGCCTTGAGGGCTCTGGAAGCGGATCATGCCTTTCTGCTCAAAGGGGATGTCTTCACCCAGGATGTGATCGAAACCTGGATCGATTACAAGATGAGCAACGAGGTGGATGCTCTCGCCCTTCGGCCGCATCCCTGGGAGTTTGCTCTGTACTACGATATCTGATCACATCTGTTTTGAATCTGGCTTAATCGCCGGCCCTCGAGCACCTCCTTCTGTTCGGGGGTCGGTTTTTTCTGTAGATTGTAAAATCCGGACTTTTTAAAGGCCCAGATCGTCACTAATGCTCTGCATTGCCTCGAGCGAGAGTTGGGCAAACTCCGGCAGCGGGATTCCAATCGTTTCGCACTCCCGGATGGTATCGCGATTAACGGAGGCGGCAAAGGCCTTCTCCTTCATGCGTTTCGTGATGGATTTGGCTTTTACACTGGCCAGCTTCTTATCCGGGTAGACCAGAGTCATAGCGATGATGAGGCCGGTTATGGTCTCACCCGCCGCCAGGGCGTGATGAAAGACGCTGCTTCGATCCTTGTCGACGGCAGCTTCGTTGTGCATCTGGATAGCGTCTGCAATCTCGGCATCCACTCCCCGTTCCGTCAGGATCCTTACCGTTTCCCTTCCGTGAGAGTTAAAATCCTCCTTGGTCAGCTCCGCATCTAGATCGTGCAGAAGACCTGCGAGACCCCATTTTTCCTCGTCCTCTCCGAGCCGCTTGGCCAGGGCGCGCAAAACGGCCTCGCTGGCCAGGCAATGCTTGATCATATTCGGGTTTTGAATGTGTTCCTTGAGAAGCTCAAGGGCCTGCTCTCTTGTTATTCCGTATGCCATGCAACCAATTTAAGGCAAAGGATTTAGTGGGTCAAGCTCACATGTCAGCTGTCTGTGCTTTTGGCAGGAGAAGGGAGCAGGGGATGCCAACAACGGAGAGCAGAGCGCAGATCCAGTAGGCGCCGCTCAGACTGAGCCAGTCGCTCATCAGGCCTACCAGAAAGACCGACAGCGCGCCAAAGAAGAAGTTCATGGTCATGAAAACTCCGTTGGCTGCAGCTGGATGTTGCCGCGCGTTTTCCTGCACCAGCGCCAGGGTGATGGGCGCGCTGGCAAAGCTGAAGAGGCCCAGAACGACAAGAATGGGGATCTGCCAAAGGCCTCTTGCTAGGAGAAAGATCATCATCATTAGGGGGGCTATAGTCTTGATGATGAGAAGCATTTTTCTTCTGCCAATTCTATCTGATACGGCACCGGAGGTGATGACGCCGGCCGCCCCTGCAAGTTCCAGTAGTGAGAGGGAGATGCCGGAGAGCCAGAGGGAGCTGCCCTGGGATGTGAGGTAGGTGGGAAGAAAGGAATTGAGGGCGCGGGTGATAATCGCCCGGCTGAAGCTGATGCCTGCAATAATTAGGAAGAATCTCCTCTTTTCGACAATGAGGTTCGCGAATTGCCTGAAGGGTCCTTTTGCTTTGTCATGCAGCGCTGATCCTTGGTGTGAGCGGATCTCGATGTTTCTGAGCCTGAGGTAGAGCATGACCGAAGCGGCCGCTCCGAGGGGAATCATGCGAAAGGTGCCATCCATTCCCCAGAGGGAAACGGCACCGAGGATAAGCATGGGGCCGACTCCCCTGGCCAGCTCGCCGCCCAACATGAAGAAGCTCATTCCCGTGCCGAGCCTGGAACCGGCAAGATTCTTTATGATCACAGGGGCTGGGACATGCCAGCAGGAATTGCTGATCCCCATGAAGAGCAAGATGACCGCCAGAAAGGTATAGGAGGGGGCGAGAGGAAGGAGGCTCATCAGTGTCGCGGTCACTAAGGGTGAGAGCACGACCAGATAACGCGCGGATATCCTATCCGCGACGATTCCGATAAATGGATTGAGCAGCGCAGCTGCGCTCTGAAAGACCGTCAGCAGGCCGGCCAGGGCGTAGGATAGGCTGAGCTTTTTGATCAGGAGCGGAAGAATGGGAGCCAGAAAGGAGCTGTAGACATCGTGCAGAAAATGGCCGATCGCGACTGTGAGAACATTTGCCGTTTGAAACTTGGTTGATCTTTCTTGCGTTATCCTTTGATTCACCGAGACTCCGTTCCCGCCCGGATAGTCGGGCACATTCAAGGCACCTTTATAGATCAGTCTCACACTTTTAGTCAATCACGGTTCTTCAATTGCTCCGTCTCACGTTGGCTTGATGCCAATAATGCCGGCGGATTACGTTTTTTTAATAGCCTAGAGCCCTAATTGACACATGAGAGACGAGGAAGTATAAACCCAGCAGGCGTCCAATATGTTTGAGACTTTTGTATAATGGAGAAATAAAATGAGTAAGAGGAAAGAGCTCAAGGGCGTAATCCCGGCGATACTGACGCCCTTTGACGAAGCTGGCAAAATTGCGTTTGAGCATCTCGAGAGACTGCTCGCCTATCTCAGTGATGCCGGAGTCCATGGTCTCTTTATTGCCGGGACGACAGGCACGGGAGGATACCTTACCACAGAGGAGAAGGTGCAGGTACTCAAGACTGCCAAAAAAACGGCCAGTGATTCTGTGGCTCTCTGCGCGGCCTGCATCCAACCCTCGACGGAAATGGTACTCGAAGAGCTGCGGGCAATAGAGAGATTGGAACCCGATTATGTCGTAGCCGTGACCCCCTACTACTACGACGCATCACAGAATGATATTTTCAGGCACTATCAGGCTATCGCAGAGGCATCACCCGTTCCGGTGATCGTTTACAATATTCCCAGCCGTACTCACAATCCAATCGAGCTCGAAACGGTCCGGCGGCTGGCCGACCAGCAAAACATCGTCGGCGCTAAAGACAGTACGGGAGACTTTGCACCCTTCGCCAAAGGTGTTTTGGGAGAATTCCCAGATTCCTTTGTCTGGATTCAGGGACACGATCTGCTCGACGGCCCCTCTCTGCTTCTGGGTGCCAGGGGCATGGTTACAGGATTGAGCAATATCTTGGTCGATCCTTATCTGGAGATGTTCGAGGCCGCTGAAAAGGGCCAAGTCGATGTGGTGCTGAATTGCCAGCGAAAGATCAATCAGCTCGCTGAGGTGATCGTTGTCGCAGGCGGAAAAGTCAATGCCGCCATCCATGGGGCCGTTTCTCTGCTGGGACGCGGTACCAAATGGATGCGCCCCTCTTCTATGACTCTCACATCAGAGGAGATGGACCAGGTGAAAAACGTCTTGCTAAATTTGCAGCTCCTATAAGGCCAGGAATACAACAGAGCATTCGCCGTATTGACGTGGCAAAATCCGAGCCTTAAGATGCAGGAATGGCGAAAAGACAGTTGCGGGCTGGCATCGTGGGATCGGGTTTCTCGGCTTCTTTTCACGTTGAAGCCTTGCGCAGGGTGTACGGAGTCGACGTCGAGATTGCCGGAGTCTACTCTAGATCCCGAAGAAACTGCGAGGCCTTTGCTCAGAAACGGGAAATCCAGGCCTTTGAATCCCTCGAGAGGCTTATTGACGCGAGCGATGTTGTCCATGTTTGCACGCCTCTGACAGCTCACGAATCGATTGCCATTAAGGTCCTGGAGCAGGACAGGTTTCCTATCGTAGAAAAGCCCCTAACGGGATTTTGCGGTGACGGCTCAGAGCAGTTCAGGGGCGACCGCTATCCCAAGGAACAGGCCCTGAAATCCTCACTGGCCAGTATCGATCGGATTCTCGAAGCAGAGCAGAAAAGTAAGGCAAGAATCCTCTACGCCGAGAACTGGGTGTACGCTCCTTCCATACAGAAGGAGAGGGAGATCATCGAGAAAACGGGAGCTCAGATTCTATGGATGCACGGAGAGGAGTCCCACTCGGGATCTCACTCTGAATCCTACGGATTCTGGAAGTTTTCGGGAGGTGGTGTGATGCTGACCAAGGGCTGCCATCCCCTTACCGCTGCACTCTACCTCAAGTGCAAGGAGGGCATCGCCCGGAACGGAAAGCCGACAAAACCTGCCTCTGTAACCTCCCGAGTTCACGCTCTGACTAGGCTGCAAAACTTCGATGATCGGGGACACATCAGACGTGACTATCACGATATCGACGATTTCTCCATGATGCACGTCCAATTCGAAGACGGGACCGTGGCCGATGTCTTCGCTTCGGATATCATTTTGGGCGGGATTCACAACTGGCTCGAGGTTGCCGCCAATAACCATCGCACGATCTGCAACATCAATCCCAACACCCTCATGCAGACATACAATCCAGTAGAGGCCAATTTCAAGGATATCTACGTCGTCGAAAAGATTGGCACCAAACAGGGGTGGTCCAATCCGGCGCCGGATGAGGACTGGGCCACCGGCTACCCGGAAGAGATCGAGGCCTTCTATCGAACCGCAGCATACCAGGAACCCCTCGAGTCGGATAGCCGACTCGCTGCAGATGTCATATCAACGGTGTTCAGCGCCTACCTCTCCGCGGAGAGGGAGGGAACAAGGGTTGCGGTGAAAAGCTATTAGCGGTCCGACGGCTTTAGCCTCTAATCGGCCTGAGCACTTGATAATTTCACTTTTCGGCCGATGAGGGACTTCAGTGTCTCGTTGACCCGCTTTTTCTCGCGCTCCTGCTCCGATTGCAGCCTTTTGATCTCCTTCTCCGCTAGATCCAGTCTCAGATCACCGGGAGCTCCCTGGTAGTTCTTCGATTTGATAGCCCGGACGGGGTCTATCGCCTCTAGGTCTTCCAGATGGGAGGCGACCTCCCTGTAGGCATCCCGAAAGGGCATTCCTTCGGCCGCCAGCTCGATGGCGCGATCGGCTGCAAATATCTCTGGAACAAAGCCGTTTCGAAGGGCCTGCTCATTAACCTGGAGTTTGCTTAGCACGAGATGCATAACCTTGATGCTGGCCAACGCGATATCCAGGCCGTCCATGAGAGCTGCCTTGGTTTCCTGGATGTCTCGGTTATATCCCGAGGGAAGAGATCTTAAGATCGATTTCACTCCCCCCGAGAGAGCGTGCAGGCTCGCCGCTTTCGCCCGGATTAGCTCGAGAGCATCGGGATTCTTCTTCTGAGGCATGATGCTGCTTCCCGTGCAGATTTCCTGTGGGAGGCTGAAGTATCCGAACTCGGGCATGGAATAGAGAATGAGATCTTGGGAGAGCCTGCTTAAGGTCAACATGATTTGACCCAGCGCGTCCAGGATGATGGCTTCTACCTTTCCCCGACTGTTGATGACATAGAGAACGTTGTTCTGAACTCTATCGAATCCCAGAGCCCGTGCTGTTCGCTCCCGGTCCAGCGCAAGCGGTACACCGTAGCTCGCGGCGGCTCCCAGGGGATTAGTATTGTTCAGGGAATAGGCGGTTTGCGTCAGCACCATGTCATCGAGAAGCTCCTCGGCGTAAGCCCCGAGCCAGAGCCCAACAGAAGACGGCATGGCCAACTGCATATGTGTTCTTCCCGGCATGGGTACCCATTCGTATTTCTTTGCTATAGAAACTGCGGTGCCAGCCAGATCGAGACAGGCCTGCTGAATGACGAGAAGATACTCTCGAGCGTAGAGCCTCAGCGCTGCGATTACCTGATCGTTTCGGGATCGGCCCGTGTGAATGCGCTTTCCGCTGTCTCCTAAAACCTTGGTCAAATGGTTTTCGATAGCGGTGTGGCAGTCCTCATCCCGTGATTCTATTTTGAATTCTCCTTTTTCGCTCTTCTCCAAAATGACAAGGAGCTCCCTCTTGAGGTCGGCGAACTCCCGGGCCGAAAGCACACCGATGGAGGCAAGCATGTCGGCATGGGCGATACTGGCAACGCAATCGGAGGCTACAAGGCTTCTGTCCAGGATGGGATCGCGGCCCGCTGTAAAGCCTTCGATGAGTCTGTCGAGCAGTTCGTCCGATTTCCAGAGTTTTGCCATAGGATTTCAGGCGAAAGCATAAAGGGTTACGGTATAGAGCGTCAACTACAGCGCTCTGCCGCTGTCAGCGCGCTGCCGCCGAAGCGGTGGTCTTTTACTCTTGACAGGGCAGGATGATCAAAGTTAGGTGTAAAAGGAGATGATGAAAAGAGAATCCCTTCTTTTGCAGCAACTGGACTCCTTTGATCTCGAAGAGCGAATGTGTGCCTTGAGGCAGTTGATGGATGAGGACGATAACTTCGAGGCCGAGAGCGGTAATATCAACATGCATTTACATTCCTTCTTCTCGTACAATTCAGAACACTATTCCCCCGCTCATATCGCCTGGCAGGCTCGCAAGGCAGGGCTCTCTGCTGCCGCTATATGCGACTTCGATGTAATCGATGGTCTCGAAGAGTTCTACGAAGCCGGCCTGATTCTTGGTTTGAGGGTTTCGGTTGCTCTTGAAACGCGAAGCTTTGTCGCCGAGTTGTCGGATTGGGACATCAACTCTCCCGGTGAGCCGGGAGTGGCCTATATCATGGGCGCCGGTTTTGCTCGCCCGATTGCAGAGGGCTCGGAGCAGTCGCAGACTCTGGCCCTCTACCGCGACAAGGCACGAAAGAGAAACCTGGAGCTTGTGGAAAGAATCAACGCGAAGCTTCCTGAAATCGCAGTTGATTACGAGCGGGATGTCCTGCCCCTTACCCCGTCCGGAAACGCCACGGAGAGACATATCATCAAAGCCTATGCCAACGCGATCAGCGAACGGTTTGCCGATTACGAGGAGCGCCTGGCCTTCTGGTCTTCAATGCTCGATGAGCCGCGAGATTCGGCTGTCGATCTAGTGGGAGATCTCCCTCGATTGGAAGAGCGCCTCCGCGCACGGCTGGTCAAGAGAGGCGGAATCGGCTACAGGCAACCGACTGCAGAGACCTTTCCGCCAGTGGAGGAATTTATTCGATGGGTGCTCGCATGCCGGGCTATTCCCATGGTCGCTTGGCTCGATGGGACGAGTCCGGCGGAGGAGGTTCCCGAGGCCCTCCTCGAAAGAATGATTGAAAAGGGGGCAGAAGCCGTCAATATTATCCCAGATAGAAACTGGAATATAAACGATGCCGCTCTCAAAAAACTAAAAAGCAAAAAGCTGGCCGAGTTTGTACAGGCCTCCGATGCTCTCGATCTTCCGATTAATATCGGAACGGAAATGAACAAGCTCGGTCTGCCCTTTGTGGATGATCTCTGCCAGGATTCTCTCTTTCCCTTCAGGGAGACTTTCATACAGGGAGCTCGGATCATAGTCGGCCACTCGATTCTGCTGAGGTATGCAGATATCTCATACAGTGACAGTAATGGAAGGTTCGGAGACGACAGGAAAACCAAAAATCGCTTTTTCAAGGCGGTCGGTGCGCTTCCACCATTAACCGAAGCTGCAGCCGATGTTCTGAAGGAAGTCGGGCCAGAGGGGGCCTTTTCGATAGTAGAGAACTCGATCAGGGCTGGAGCCTGGAAGCTCAAAACGTAATCGGCGAAAAGCATCGAGTCCGCCTCAAGTTGAGCAAAAAAACAGAAAGTGGGAGGGTTGAAAGATGAGATATTCTCTTTATTGGAAAGAGGTGCTGGCAGCGGTGTTGGCGGTCCTGCTATCATCGGCACAGGTGAGTTGCAGTCGTATCGCTTGGAAGGAGTTCTCCTCAGAGCAAGGTGCCTTCTCCGTGCTTTTTCCCGGAAAGCCTGAACGGCAGAAGGAAACCGTAGAAACGGATCTGGGTCAGATCGAGCTTACCATGTTCATAACGGAGATCGAGCAGGGGGCTGTCTTTTTTGTAAGCTACTCTGATTACCCCGGACACGTTGTCGAACAGTCAGAACCCTACGCCATACTGGAAAACTCAAGGGACAGCACCATCAGGTCACAGCAGGGTCAACTAAGGCAGAGCTACAAGCTCACTCTGGCCGGAAACCCGGGGCTAGAATATCTGGCAGACACCAGGATCGAAGACCGGAAGGCACTCATCTGGGCCAGATGCTATTTGAGGAAAAACCGGCTCTTTCAAATTCTGACTATGGCATTGACTAGTGGAGAGACTCCCTCGGAACATCACGATGAGATGGACAGATTTCTCCAGTCCTTTCGATTTGCCGGCCTCGTACCCTAGCTGCCTCACCTCCGGCGCTGTCGGCAACAGCCTTCAGGACGGGATCGTCACCTTTGCACTCTTCCCGAAACATCTCCACCGGCCAGCTTTTCGACCTCTCCCCGTGCGATGAGGGGAAGATCTCCGGGAATAGAGTGGGCCAAGCAGGAGGCCGCCACTGCAAACTCGAGGGTCTGTTTATCGCTGTCGTAGTTGTTGAGCCCGAAGATAAGGCCGGCTGCAAAGGCATCGCCCCCTCCGACCCGATCGACGATATCGGTGATATCGTATCTCCTGGATGTCAAAAACTCCTTGCCATTGTGAAGAACGGCGGACCAGCCGTTGTGGTCGGCTGAAAAGCTCTCCCTCATCGTGATTCCTATTTTCTTGATGTTGGGATATTCGGAGAGCACCTTTTCCGTGAGGTTCTTGTACTTATCGACATCGAGCTTGCCGCTTGTCACATCCACATCTGCCTTGATTCCCAGAGATTTTTGACAGTCCTCCTCGTTTCCTACAGCAATATCCACATCCTTGACCATCTCTCCCATCACCTCCGGGGCGCTCTTTCCGTACTTCCATAACTTGCTGCGGAAGTTCAGATCGCATGACACGGTGATGCCGTTCTTCTTGGCCTTTTTCACGGACTCTATAGAAAGCTCAGCGGCGGTGGAGCTTATGGCCGGGGTGATACCAGAAATATGATACCAAGCCGCATCAGAAAAGATGGCGTCCCAATCGAAGTCACCCGGCTTAGCCTCTGAGATCGAAGAGTGAGATCGATCGTACACAACAACCGAAGGGCGCTGATTGGCGCCAGGCTCGAGATAGTAAACCCCCAGGCGATCTCCCTGGCGCAGGATGGCGGAGGTATCCACTCCATACCTCTTAAGCTCGGTAATACAAGCGTCGCCGATTGGATTGGCGGGGATAGCCGTGACATAGATTACCGGGAGTCCCAAACGAGCCATGCCAACCGCTACATTAGCCTCACCTCCCCCGAAGGTCGCCTCTAGGAGAGGACTCTGAAAGAAACGCTCCGTTCCCGGCGGTTTCAGTCTGAGCATGATCTCACCGAATGTTACATACTTGTCTTTCATTTATTTTTCCCTCTTTAACACATTTACCGCTGCACTACCTTTACTTCTGCAAGAGATGAACTGCGAAGCCTGCGATCTCTTCTTTTAAGTAGACCGCTATTAGCCTGCCGTTTTTCTCCTTGGCCGAGGCCGCATCGATTTCGATGCCCTTGCTCTCGAGAAATGCTTTTGCCCGTTCGATACTGGCTGTCCCGATGGCGATGTGTCCCATGGCGCCCGGGCCCTTGCTCTTCATCACTTCGACAAAGGTTCCGGCAAATACCGAGCTGTTGCCTACCTTGATGGGGAAAGAGAAAAAGTCGGAGAAAAACTGGGCCGTTTTCACAGCTCCATCCTCAGATTTTTCGTTGATGCCAACGTGGGCGAGCGAAAAGCCCAAAGAGATGAAAACGGCCTCTCGAGCCAGACGAGTGATCTCTTCGAACT
>CAZLRN010000070.1:0-13685 GCA_964561715.1 uncultured Spirochaetales bacterium | reverse complement strand
CGCGGAGATCCAGCTGGTCAGGGAGGGAAAGCCGGTCAGTGCGCTGGTTCTACCTATTCAGGCGGCTGACGACGAATTGCTGGCGGCGGAGGAGTTGCAATCCCACATCGAACGAATATCGGGCGCCCGCCTGGAAATCGCATATGGGGCGCCGCCAAACGCCTACCTGCCGGTGTACATCGGCGCGGAACTGCATCCGGGCATCGCCCTCAACCTGAGGGAGCGCAGCGCAGAGCCGGCGGCCTTCGAGATGACAGTCGCCACCGAACGTGTCATCCTTGCCGGGAACACGGCCGAGGGAACGCTCTTCGCCGCCTACGAGCTGCTCGAACAACTGGGTTGCCGCTGGTATCTGCCCGGCGAGATAGGAACCATTATTCCCCGCACCGATACGGTGAGTCTGCGAATCGGCGAGACCTTCCAGGCACCCTCCTTTCCGCATCGCCACCTGCAGAATGTCAGCTTCGATCTTCCGCTTTGGAGCCGCCGGCAAAAGCTGGGAGGGCTCTATTTTCCCGGCTCCCACGGGATCAGCCTGTTACCCAAAGCCGATCTCGACAGCGAGCCGGAGCTCTTCGCTCTGGTGGACGGCAAGCGGCAGGACTCCCAGCTTTGCGTAAGCAACCCGGAAGTGGTTCGCCGCGCTACGGCGGCTGCTCTGGACTACTTCGAGAAACATCCGGAGGAGCCGTGGATCGGCATGGGACCCCGGGATACAGGGGGATTCTGTGAGTGCGAGGAGTGTCTCGCTCTTGATTCGGGTGAGATCGATCCCATATCAGGGAAGGCTATCCGAACGGATCGGTACATCTGGCTTTTCAATCAGATACTCAAGTCAGTGCACAAGAGCTTTCCTGGGAAAAAGATCGCCTTCTATGCCTATGATGCGCTGAAGTTCCCGCCGAGGCATCAGCCGCTGAGCCCCTTTATCGTGCCCGCCTTGGCGCCAATCACACACGATCGTATCCACGGTATGTCGAATCCCCAATCACCGGATCGATCCTTCTACAAAACGATCATGGAGGAGTGGTGTTCCGTTGCCGCTGAGGTTTTCGAAAGGGGATACTACTACAATCTCGCCTGTCCAGGATTCCCCTTCAGCAAGATCCACGCCGTGCGTGACGAAAATGTGGTGGCTCATCAACTCGGGATCAAGGGTTGGCGGGTGGAATCAAAGCCTTCCTGGGCCTCTAATGGATTGACGCTCTACGTTGCGGCTAGGCTTATGTGGGATGTGCACACCGATGTGGACGCGCTACTTGCCGACTTCTATCGCCGCTTTTTCGGACCAGCGGAGAAACCTATGGGCAGCTACCTGGAATCAGTGGATACGTGGTTTCGGGATACGGAATGCTTCACCGGCGGCAGCTATTGCATGCCTAAAGTCTTCACCACTGAGCGGATGGCTCTCTGCAGAGGGTGGCTCGAGGAGGCAGCGGCAAAGACGGCCAAGAATCCCGTGTTCCGGGAGCGTGTCCGGATTTTCCGTCTCAATCACGATCGGCTGCAATCCTTCTTGGAGATGCTCGAATTCCGCAATCACTTCGATTTTGCCAAAGCCCGGGAGGCACTGGATCGGCTGTACAGGCTGACGGACACGATGCTCAACTACCGGTTGTATCCCAGCAATCCGGGACCGCAGGTTCCGCTCGATCGGCGCCATAGCATCTATTCTCGAGAGGCCAGGCTTCTGTATCCGAGCGTCGCCCCTTCCTATATAGACCGGTTCTGGGCGCCTTGTACGGTGGGCGGATACGAGAGAACCGTCGAATACGGCGAAATGGTAGCTGAAACACCCGACACGTGGGACTTCCTTATCGATTCCAGCAATACGGGAGAGCCACTGCGTTGGTTCCGCGACGGACCGATCGGGGGCAACTGGCAGCCTCTGCGCACCAGAACCGCCAGCTGGAGCGATCAGGGCCTCCACTACTACAAGGGCCTAGCCTGGTACCGCACTGTGGTTAAGATTCCTGAGCGCTTTCGCGGACGGCGAATCTATCTGTGGTTCGGAGGTATAGACGAACATGCCAAAGTTTGGGTCAACGGCGAGCCGCTGGGCACCAGCGATCATCCCGGTCACGGCTTGCCGCCCATGGCTGGCGTCTTTAAACCCTTCGATCTGGAAGCTACCGATGCTGTCCGATTCGGCGATCTAAACTATCTGGCCGTTAAAATCACGAACGTCCGGCTCAATGAACTGGGCACAGGCGGTATCGTCGCGCCGGTGCTGTTTTGGTCGCCCAGAGGGCCGGGGTATGAGGTTATCTTTACCGAGAAGAGGGAGAGGCAGAATTAGAACCAAGTCATCGAGGTTTGCCTGCCAGGTTATTCATCTCAAGAGGATCGTCCTCTTTTCGCCTTTCCCTCTAACGATCTCTACCCGGAGTTCGATGTCGAACCGTCGGTGGAGATGGCGAACCTTATCGCAACGGCGGTGAGCAGAAAACGAAACCGTCTGAGCCTCGTGAGATTGGCGTTGAGCGCCGCCTCCCGGAGTGACGGGCCCCAATTCTTACCGTCTATAGAGATCTTCAGAGCCCCGAAAATGCTTGATACCTCCTTTGAGAAGCGCTGGACGCCTCGTTTCACTCCCAAGCCTTGGCTCCTCGCGATGTTGCGCAGCTGATCCTCCGGCACCAGAAGCTTTGGCTGCTTGACCATCAGCTCGTCTATAGAGTCGAGCAGGCGTGCCATTCCGTCCGACTTGTCGTTGATGTAAGAAAGATAGAGGGGATAGAAAAACTCCTGGATTCGTAAAATACCTGAGATGGCCAGTATGATCTCGTCTCGAACCAAAAGGCTCGTGCGCTTCTCGAGGGTTTTTAGCAACACCGCTATCGAGGTTGGGCTTTTGTAGATCTCGAGCGCTGTGGCGCCATGGATGAGGAGGCGCGGGTTCCTGGTTTTCTCGAAGATTCTCTCTATGGCAGGAATGCTCTCTCGATCGTTCAACAGGGCCAAAGAGACCATGCTCTTTCCGATCAGGAAAAAGTCCTTCGAGCCGAGACTGCGCCGCAGGGCTTCGATCCCCTCCTGGACTCTATGTTTTCCGATGATTTCCGCCGCCAGATAGGCTGTCGTGAATCGGCGCTTTTCCACTTCCTGGATGAGGGCATCTCTAACTTCTTCGTTCGGTTTCACCTGGGAGAGAGCGTTGAGGGCTTCGGTTCGCACAGAGAAACGCGGGGAACGCAGCTCCTGAAGGAGGTCCCTGATAGATATCTCTGATTGGGTATCACCGAGAGCACGGATCACGTTTCGCTGCTCTGTCGCACTGGTCGTACCCTTGAGTCTGTGAAGAAGGCTCAGGGCCCTCAGATCTCGCGGAGAAATGAAGAGGTTGAGAACGTTTCGAATCGAATAGGCGCCGAGTCTTTCGAGGTTGGAGATGAGAAGCAGGAGCACGACGAAGGCCGCCACGCTCAAGCCGAAGTAGAGCCTGAAGGCGTCTGCCGTCGACAGCTCCGTACCGCTCTGCATCCAGTCCAGCAGGGCGCCTCCGAAGAGGGAGCCCGTCATGGCCGATGATCCTGTGGAGAGAAAGTAGACGACGCCGAGGTTGAGACGCTCCTCTGGGGTGATGAAGGCGAAGAAGTAGGTGTTGGCGGCATTTGCCACACCGGCAGTTCCCATAGTGAGAAAAAAGAAGATCAGGCCCGCAAAGAGCCAGAGCAGCAGCGGATTCGAAAGGGAGGGCGCCACAGCGAGGGGTATCAGTGTCAGCGTGACGATGCCGGAAAAGAGGGAGATGAGCGGCTTGGCTCCCATGCGGTCGATCATGAAACCGCTGATGAGGGCCATAACGATAGCGCCCACAGAACCCATTACGGTAAAGAAGATAACCGTGTTGTCCCCCTGATCGTAGACCCGTTTCATATAGACCACGAGAAAGGGAGTGATCATCGCGATGACGAAAGACATGAAGGTCAGGAGAAAGACGAATCGGGGGAATCCTCGTCGCTGCCAGGCGTCTTTCAGGCTCGAGACGAATCCCGGGACAGCCGAGCCCTGGGACTCCGGCGGCTCTGGCAGTCTGAAGGCCGTCATAGAGGCGAGGAGCCCGCTCAGGATGCCTGTAAAGATCAGCGCTGTGTAAAGCAGGAGTGATGATTCCCTGCCAAGAAGCAGGGCCATGACAACCCCGGTGAGGATGGCGCCGGAGTGGATGATGAGCTGATTGTTGGCCAAAAAAGCGCCTCGTTCCTGTTCTGTAGTGATGCCTCCTATGACAGGATTATGACCAGTGATGCCGATACCACGCGCCAGGTTGAAGCCGATTACGCTGATGACGATGAGCAGTACTCCGATGTGTGAACGTCCGGTGGAAGCGAAGATCGGCGCGAAAAGAATGGGAATCATGAGAAGGTACCGGGCGATCCAGAAAATACCCATTGTCCGAACCGAACCGAATCGTCGTACGACGATGCGCCCGACGAACGGCAGGAGCTGGGCCAGAGGCACGAAGGAGTAGAGCAGACCGACGAGGAAGTTGGTGGCCCCCAGCCTGAGCGCATAGAGGGTGATGATATTTCCACTCAATAGCTGAAAGGAAATCACATTCAGCAATGAGAAGAGGTAAAAGGTGCGCTGTGCCGCCTTCATCTGGCGGGGTGTTAGGGCATCTTCCATTTTGAACCTATATTGCGTAAACAGGGTGAGCCTCGTCAATGCCCTAAACCTCGTCAATTCCCTGAACCAGGGGGGATTAGGATTGGCGACGGGTAGGAAAGAGCAATAATGAAAACAGGTATGGACGAATACAAGACAAGTCAGTGGGACCACGTAGACATCGATCTCTCCTGCACGGCGGAGTGTGGCAATCCTTTTGATGCGAAGCTCTGGGCGCTTTTCGAATCCAACGGAGAGCCTTTGGTGCGGATTCCTGGGTTCTACCGCGGCGATAGCCGCTGGACCGTTCGGTTCATGCCCCTCAAAGCCGGTGTCTGGGAGTTTTCCACCGAATCAGAGGTCGCGGAGCTTGACGGAATTCGCGGGCGTGTTAAGGCCGATAAGGCCCGACCAACCAATCACGGGAGGCTGCGCCTTCACCCCAAAAATCCTCGCTTTCTGCGCTGGGAAGATGGGACCCCCTATCTGATGATCGGATTCGAGGCTGACTGGCTCGCCCTTGCAGATGTCGGCAGCGACCGATGCGAAAAGGCCCAGGCTCTGATCGATGTGATAGCATCCAACGGCTTAAACCACGTGTTCATGAATGTCTACGCTCACGATGTCCCGTGGCCCGGCGATCTGGGCAGGGGGACGAGATTCGATTTCTCGTGCCCCGAGCTTTGGCCCTTCGGGGGCACCAATGACGAGCCCAACTACGAGGTTTTAAATCCGGTTTATTTCGATAATCTCGATAGGGTCATTGTTGCAATGCGGGAAAAGAAAATCATCTGTCACCTGATGATCTATGTCTGGAACAAGAAGGTAAACTGGCCCGAAAAGGACTCTGGAGCGGACAGACGGTTTTTCGATTACGTCGTAGCTAGATACCAGGGATTCTCCAATATCCTGTGGGACGTTTCCAAAGAAGCGTTGGCCTACAGCCATTGCACCGCCGACTACATCGAGAATAAAAGCAATCGGATCAGAGAGCTGGACGGCTATGAGGAAAGCCCCTTCATCAACGCCCCTGGAGATTATCAAGATCCGGTCGTCTGCCTGGAGCGTAACTACATCTGTATGTTCGCAGGCGCCTACTCGACTTATTACTGGCAGGGATGTTCGTGGAACATCGTCTGTTACGATCCTATTAGCCTCCCACCAGAGAAACAGCCGAAGATGCATTACTTTCGGTACATGCAGGATTTTTTCGAGCGGTATCCCTTCGAGCGCTTCGCCACGGTTTCTGACATTCGCGTGGTCTCCAGCGGATACGCGCTTTTCGATAGCCAAAGCACTCTGCTCGTTTTAAAGCCGAAGGCAAGCTACTGCATTCATCTCAGGGGATTCAAAGACGCGAAAGAGGTTGCTGTCTCCTGGTTCAATCCGACAACGGGGGATTTCTCTGATCCGTTGGTTTTGGCCACGGAACGGTCTCTCCCGCTCCGATCGCCCTGGAACGACGTGTTCACGATCGCCTGCATAGAGCTTCGCTAGAGATCCCACGCCGTGAGAGCGTCGGATTGGTAGAATTTGACGCTATCTTTGGTTTAGGTTATTTTTTATTAATGTCTAAGGGAGGTTGAAGACCATGGCGAACGTCATCGACAACACGATAATGAATCCTTCGGCTATTGGATATAGTAGTTCGTTGAAGATGCCCCGCAAGCTGCCAGAGGAAGAGGCTGCTCGATATGCCTCGCAGCGTTCCGCATCGACACAGCCGCCCGAAACAGATACGAAGAAGGGATGGCTGCCCATGGGCATGGGCGAAAACGTGGATCTCCTGGTCTGACCTATCAAACCGGGTATTGATTTATTTAGTCTGTCTGCCGGTTTTAAAAAACTCCTTTCCGGGCCACAGGGCTGCCGAGCCGAGCTTTTGCTCTAGATCACGCATGCGTTTCCAATCGAAGCTCCTCACCTGGCCAGCTCCCAATCCCAAGGCGAAGTCGGCTATGCTGCTATGGTCCCCTCTGCTCCCGCAGGGGTGCAAATTGTAGTTGTGCTGCCGGCAGTAATCTGCCGCTTCCAGGGCTTCGCTCACCGTTCCCACCTGCGTGATCTTGATGACCATTGAGTTGGCTGCTCCAACGGTCACCCCGGTTTTCAATCTTTTGATATTGGTGGTGAACAGATCGTCCCCTACGATTTCTATGCCCAGCTCCTCGGTAGCTTGTGCATGTCCTTCGTAATCCTCTTCGTGCAGCGGATCTTCCAGAGATACCAGTGGATAGTTGGCTACCATTTCTCTGTAGAGCTTGATCATCTCGTCGCGGTCCTTCTCGCCCTCCGAATAGATGCCTACGTAGCGCTGAATGTCAGGCTCGTAATAGCATCCTGCAGCTGCATCGAAGTAGATGCCTATTTTGTCATCGTATCCGGACTTGGAAATGGCCTCGGTCATTGCGTCGAGTATTTCGCGATCGTCGCGAATAACGCCGGCCAAGAAAAAAGAGTGATAGCTATTCTTAAGTCCCTGTTGCCTGTACACGTTGAGGCTGTAGCGCTCGACTATGATGCTTCTAAACTCCATTTGGGCCTCATAGGCCATCTCCACGGCATGTCCGAATCCTGTGGCGCCGTAAGGAATGTACTCGTAACTCGGTTTGAGCCAGCGGGTTGTGCCCGGATCGCGGTATCTGCCGCAGAGACAGATTCCGAAAATCGGCATGGGAAAAACCCGGGCTGTTGCACCGCCGATGTATCGATAGAGGGGCATTCCGGCGGAGTTGGCCGCAGCTTTGCATACCGCTATCGAGATGCCGGTTAAAACGTTTGCTCCCAGGTTCGACTTGTCTTCGGTGCCATCTGCTGCAATCAACAGGCTGTCGATTTCGTGTTGTCGGCTTACCTCTACTCCTATGATCTCCCGAGCAGCCTTCTCGACGTTCTTGATAGCACCGGCCATGCCTCTACCGCTGAAGCGTTTGCCCCCGTCGACTACAAAGGCAGCTTCGAACTTGCTTGCCGATACGCCGCCCGTCGGAGTCGCCTCCCCCGTTGCGCCGCTATCCGTTGTAACAGTCACTTCCAGGCCAAGGGTTCCCCTCTCAGCCATGATCTCTCGAGCGGTGACGCTTCGAATCTTGTCGCTCATATCCAATGTACCTCCTTGAACGCTCTAATCGAGTAGCAACGATGCAATAGGAACGCTTAACACGACTACCATAAGAAGGCTGATCAATCCGACGCACAGTGCTGACATTAATCCAATCAGGAACGGCTTCAATGTGAGGCTTTTAAGCTTTGATAGGAGGGTGCTGAGTCCGGCTCCGGAAATAGCTAGAGTCAGAAGGTAGCTCGCTGTCTGCTTCACCCCACCATAGAAAGATGACCAGGCGCCGGGAGTCGACCACAGCAGAAACCTGGCCGATTCTCTCGAGATAAAAAAGTCACCGATTGAACGAAATGCCGCAAAGCCGAGAAATCCCAGAACAAAGAGTGGGAAGAACTTTGCCGGATTGATGGCTTTTTCGCCTGGCTGGTTTTCTGTTTTTCCTCTGGAGTACATCAAGGACAGAGTGGGTATGACTGCCATCATGAGGGTGTTTCTAACCAGCTTTGTGGTAATCGCGATTTTTGAAACCTCGCGATTCCAAACCTGATCGTAGATGTAAGCGGCACCTGTAACCTGAGAGGTGTCGTGTACAGCGGTACCCAGAAAGAGCCCGGCCTGCCCTAGATCGAGGCCAAATCCGATTTCCAACAGATAGGGGTAGATAATGGTGGCAAGAAGGCCGAATATTGTAATCGTGCTGATAGCATAGGCTGTCTCCTCCTCTCTTGCTCCGATTGCAGGAGAGGTGGCCACAATAGCGCTTACACCGCAAATTGCTGTTCCCGCAGCAATGAGGGTGCCTAGCCGTTTGCTCACTCCAAATACCCTGGCGAGGAGAGTCGTGAGAATGATGGCTGACACGATACAGACCAGAACAACGATCAACGCAACAGCGCCGATTTTTACCACCGCCAATAGGCTCAGTCCGATTCCCAGCAACATGATGCCTAATCGCAGCACTTTAGCGACACAGAATTTGAAGCCTGGCTCGAAGATTGGAGGGAACCTGATTACGTTCCTCAGTATGATGCCGAATAGAATCGCTAAAAGGAATGTTGAAACTGGTGATTGCCGCAAGTCGAAAGTTGCCTTGAAGAGAATACCGAGATAATGAGACGCGAGGATAGAAGCGATCATCACAGCGATGGCGGTAACGGTGCCGGGAATTATTTCCCATACTTTATCCGTGCCAAAGATAGATTTCAAAATTTTGTTAGTCGGCATTTCACCTGACCTCAGAAGTATGCTTGGATTCTCCCACCCTATCAGATTCGGAGGGACTGGAGAAGCCGCCACGAAGCCTCGATGCAGAGTTCGGCAGCGCATATCGTTGCCAGCTCTCTTTCCGGCCGGGTTGCACCTAAACCTTTGGCCTTCCTGTGAGCTTCAGGGGTGATAAGCATTTCTTTTAGGTATCGATAGTTAGCTCCGATTTTAGCCAGTCTAATCTCAACCCAAGTTGATACCCATCGAAATAACCGATTCCGAGGTGCTATTCACCTAACTCTTTTCACTAAAGGCAATTAGGTCAACAGCTGTGTGGCCAATGCTGTGGCATGGTCATTGCTCCATGTAAGAGAGACATCAAACCGGGAATAAGGAAGGAAGAATGAAGAGGAACAAGATACTGGTTACCGGCGGGGCCGGCTTTTTGGGAATAAATCTGATTCGGTATCTTCTGGCGCGAGGCCTGAGGTCCATTGTCTCCCTTGACTTTGCCGATTTCGACTACCCGGAGCGGCGGTCTATCGAGGTTGTAAAAGGCGATATCCGTGACAGGGATCTGGTGGAGCGGGTAGTCCCAGGCACGCGCTGGCTCATTCACGCCGCCGCGGCTCTGCCGCTCTACAGCGAATCGGACATCCTCTCCACCGAAGTCGATGGAACCCGGAATCTTCTCGACGCTGCACTCGAAAACGGAGTCGATCGCTTTGTTTACATCTCTTCGACCGCCGTCTACGGGATACCGGAAAGCGTACCGGTTGTGGAGTCTGATCCGCTCGTCGGGGTCGGCCCCTACGGTAGGGCTAAGATCGAGGCGGAGCGCCTGTGCGACGAATACAGAGCCCGGGGCCTCTGTGTTCCCGTGATCCGGCCCAAGTCCTTTGTTGGACGCGAGCGTTTGGGTGTTTTCGAGCTTCTCTACAGCTGGGCCAGAGACGCGAAGAACTTCCCGATTCCCGGAAAGGGCAACAACCGCTACCAGCTGCTCGATGTCGAAGACCTCTGCGGTGCGATTTACCTCTGCGCGGTTGAGAACAAAGATGCGGTGAACACGGTGTTCAATATCGGCGCACGGGACTTCACGACCTTAAAGGAGGACTTCCAGGCTGTTCTCGATGCTGCAGGCTATGGAAAGCGTGTCGTAGCCGTTCCGGAATCGATTTCGGTCATATTCCTTCGTCTTCTCTCCCTCTTTCATCTCTCCCCCATCTATCGTTGGGTCTACGAGACAGCCTGCAAGGAATCTGCCGTCTCGATCACAAAAGCTGAAAGGCTTCTGGGCTATTCTCCCCGATTCTCCAACCAGGCGGCCCTCCTCCGCAATTACCGGTGGTATTGCAGGAGCTATAAACCTACGGAAGGCGCATCGGGAGTGTCTCATCGAACCGCCTGGCGTCACGGATTGCTCGGGGCTTTGAAGGCCTTTTTCTAAAGGAGCAGATGCATCATGAATAGACAAGAGGCGTGTCGAATACACCAACACGGGACCCTGAAGAGCTACGTGCAGCTCATTCGAGCCAAACACTGGATCAAGAACATGTTTGTTCTGGCTCCACTCATCTTTTCGCTGAAGTTCTGTGTGCCGGAGTCGCTGTTCCGAGTCCTGATCATGTTTTTTTCCTTTAGTCTGGCATCTTCGGTCGTCTATACGATCAACGATATCGCGGACCGAGAGAGGGACCGGTTCCATCCCGACAAGAAAAACAGGCCCATCGCCAGCGGAGTGATCTCCGTAGCGAATGCCGCGGTCCTTGCGGTAGCGCTCTTTTCAATCGCGCTGGCTGGAGCCTGGTACTTGAGCCCTCAGGCAGCTGCCGTCGTCGTAGCCTACGTCGCCCTCAACCTTCTCTACACCTATTTCCTCAAGCATCATCCGTGCATCGATGTCATGGGCATTGCTATCGGATTTCTGCTTCGTGTGATCGCCGGTGCGACAGCTATCGAGGTGGAAGTTTCCGAGTGGATGCTGCTCACTACGTTTTTTCTCTCCCTTCTCTTGGGTTTCGGGAAACGCCGTAAGGAGATGCTGGCCACCGATGGATCGATCCGCCATCGAGTCGTGTTTCAGCAGTATAGCCTGGAGCTCCTGAATCATCTCATACTCATCTGCGCCGGTTTGACGATCATTACCTATTCGATCTATGTCATCCTTTCAGGCAACATGATCAGACTCGGCTCTCACCGATTCGTAGCAACTATTCCCATCGTCGTCTTTGGAGTGTTCCGCTACCTCTTTCTGATCTATCACGAAAATGATGGGGGCGATCCCGCTGATATTCTGCTCAGAGACAGAGCGATGCAGGTGGATATCCTGCTCTGGGGCGGCACCGTGTTTGTCCTTCTCTTCATCGCCCTATCCCAAGGAGTTTCGATATGAAGAGATTGCAGATTGCATTCTGGTATGCAGCATTTGCCGCGCTGGCTATAGCCGTCAATATCGGTATTCAGAGGCTCGCCTTAAGCTTTTGGGCTGGGCCGCTTTCCCTGTATGGTGCTATCCTGCTCGGAACTGCAGCGGGGCTCATCACGAAATACGTGCTCGACAAGAGGTATATCTTTGCATACCGGCCTGTCTCCCTTCGCCAAGATGCAGGCACGTTTTTTCGATACGTACTGATGAGCGGGATCACTACCGCGGTCTTTTGGTCCGTGGAGCTTTCCTTTAACTCCCTCTTTTCGCTCCCCTCTGCGAAATACATCGGAGCTGCGATTGGCTTGACCATCGGCTACTCAAGCAAGTACCTGCTCGATAAGCGCTTCGTCTTTCCGGCGGGACCTGTCAATTCGTCTAAATCTGAGCCCTTGCAGGTTTCTGCTAAGCTGACTGACATCGCTTCATCTCTCTGGAACCTCGCAAAACGGTATGGACACTGCTTCTTTTTCGTCATTCCGTGTCTTTTCTATTTCTACACAGCCTGCCGCACGCCAGGGTGGGCGGATGCGACGATGATTGCCAGCAATGTTGTGAGTCTGGAATTGGGCTCTTGGGTGAACACCCACAACCTTTTTCACCTTCTGGGATTTCTCTGGTTGAAGATGTTCCATCCGACCAACATCCACTATTTCCTGGTTCTTCTCTCTGCCCTCTTCGGGGCCTTGACGGTGCATTTTGTCTACCTCACGGGACGTGAGCTTACCTCCCGCAGTCTTGGACCCGCTATCGGTGCGGTAGCCCTTATGGTGTCCCATTCCCTCTGGTGGCATTCCACAATGCTGGAGGTCTACACCCTCAACATGGCTCTCTTGGCGTTGATGCTCTACTGCGTGGTACGCTATGACAAGACTCAACGAATCCTCTATCTCTGTTTTGCCGCCCTTTTCTTCGGATTGAGCTGCAGCAATCATGTCCTGATGGGATTGTATATCTTTGCCTTTCTCCTCGTAGCTGTGTTGCTTCTCGTACACCGGAAGACGATCACGGTCAGGCATCTGTGCCTGCTGTTGGGCTGTTTTCTGCTCGGATTTCAGCTCTACATTTACGTTTTTGTTCGGGATGTTCTGGAGATTCTTCCCAGGCACACAGCTAGAGGAGGAGCTCTGGAAGCCATATGGATTTCTTTTCGTGAAGTGCTTCACAGGGCGACGGGTGGCGGCTTTAAGCGATACATGTTTACGAAAAATCTCCCGGCAGAAAGGCTTCTGTTTTATCGCTTCAGCTATGTCTTTTGGTTCGCCTATAACTACGCCTCTCCCGCCCTCCTGATGGGCTTCTGGGGGTTCTACCGCTTTTGGAAGAAGCGGGATTTCCGTATCTCTTGGTGGTTTTTCGTTGCGGGCCTGGCGGCGCAGGTTGCCTGGTCGGCCAACTACTTCATCTGGGACATGTACGCCTTCTCTCTCCCCGTTTACGTCATGTTCAGCATTCCGGTCATTCTCGCTGTAAATCACTTGCTCGAGCGCAAGGGGAGGGTCCGTATCGTTGCTCTTGCGCTCTCCATAACGGTGTTCGCCCCTGTGCTGCTCTACCAGCAGGTCCCCCAATGGTACCGACAGGGCGGATTCTTCCGGTGGTTTTATAGCGGCTATCCGGAGACCCAATGGGTCAAGCATACATGGGAGCCCGTGGAATACTTCAGCAATCCGAACAAACGCGGCTATGACAAAGTGGAGCGATACGTGGAGAAGCTCTATTCGATTCTGCCGCAAGGAGCCCATTTCCTGAATTCCGACTGCCGGGCTGACTATCCGCTACGCTACTACTACAGAGACGTTCGCCAGCTCCGCACCGACATCAATCACCATGACCTCTTCGCGCCGTTTCTAACTGACGGGCAAGCCAGAAGTGTGGCGAGGCAACTAAAAAATCATCTGGATGGGGGATCCCATGTCTATACGGCTTCGGTTAGCTTTCCGGAGAGAGCCGTGCTCGATCAGCTGTACTGTCTCTGTAAGCCGGGCGCAGATCCGGCAGATGTGGCGTCGATTCCGGAGAGTGAATACCTGAGTAGCTTTCCTGGGGTGGTATTCGAAAAGATCATGCTCTTCGAAGAGGAAGAGATCTGGATATACGAAATGAGACCTTCGATCCCAAAACCGGCCGGAGTCAACGGGTATCCCGTGCAAGGCGAATCGTATGCGGGCATATCCGACAAGAGTGGAGGATAGAATGGAATCGATCGGGCTGTGTATCTACGATTTTGACGGCACGCTTTACGATGGAGATTCTCTCGTCGACTTCTGGAGGTTTGCTGCAGTTTCGAAGCCAGCGGCTGTGCAGGTGGCTTCGAAACCGCTTGGTAAAAGCCATCGCATCGGGTGGGCGGGCTCAGTCGGACGGCCTCGGCCGGGC
>CAZLRN010000069.1:0-13824 GCA_964561715.1 uncultured Spirochaetales bacterium | reverse complement strand
CCTTTTGCCCATTCCAATTGGAAAGCGGCAAAAAGATAAAAGGTGCCGTTTTTATGCAGCTTGTCATTCTGGAGGAACATCATGAAGCCTATTTCGTTTGGCTGTATGCGATTTTAAAAAAGATCATTCCACATAGCGGCAATTCTCTGATTCATATTGATCAACATGCAGATTTAGAGCTTCCCATCTTTAATGACTCTATAAAAAAAAACCTGAAAATCTTCCGGAATTAGCCAATTTTACATATAATAGCCTCAACACTGATAATTATATTGTTCCTGCCATCTATCAAAAAATAATTGATAAAGTATTATGGATAAACCATGATCCTTTTAGAGAGCTTTCCGGTGAATACGTTGTTTTTAGCATCAATCAGGAAGGCAAAATTTTTTCTTTAAAAAAAGCTACACCTCAAAACAAAGAGATTGAAGATGCTCAATCATTTTATTATCAAATAACCACGCTTCCTGACAAATTGCAGGATATCCCCCAGGCATTATTGAGTATAGATCTCGATTTCTTTTCATGCATTAAAAAGCCATTGCCCCAAGGCAAAATTGAAATTACAAGAAATGAATACAGGAAGTTCCAAAACAATCCCTATCATTTTTTACGCCTGAATGTTGGTCTAGTTGCTGAAGCTATTGAGGAAAATAACAACTATTTCATTCAGTTCAATAACTATCATAGGCGACCTAAATACAATCTTGAAGTATCCATGGAAAAGGCCGATGAGCGAATAGACAAGCTGACAAACTTCCTGCGTGCACATAGTATTGCTCCCAGGATCATTACAATCAGCCGTTCGCGCTACAGTGGTTTTACTCCTTTAAGCCAATGGGAAGACATTGAAGCCCACCTTTTATCAGCATTAAGAGATATCTATGCAGAGGATAAAAGCTGGCAGGAAAAAAATATATCCGAGATAACAATGGAGCTGAAATAAAAGCGTATAACCGTTGGCAGCGACGGGAAACCGACCCAGGGCAAAGATCGTAACGCGGGTGAACCTTCCGATTATTCAAATTCTATCCGCCTCTCGAAGACGCTGAGCGAGCGTGCGGAGGAGGGCTTTTGAAATCTCAGGTTGCGACGTGAGGAGATTAGAGAAGCTGTCAGAAGAAACACGCAGGAGCTTCGCATCATTCTCAACAACGCATGTCGCCGAGCGCGGTTTTCCGTCGAGGAGAGCCATTTCACCGATGCATTCTCCACTTCCTAGTTTTGCCACTTCTTTTTTGCCCTTTCTTACGCAGATCTTGCCCTCCTGAACGAGATAGAGCGAGTCTCCCCGCTCTCCCTCTTTGAAGAGTGTCTCTCCTTTGAAAAAGGAGACCTCCTGAGCGATTTCGGCGAGGCTCGTCAGGTACTCTGCCGGTATATCTTTGAACAAATCAACGGTCTTCAGAAAAGATATTGTATTGATGATGTTGATTAGCCTGAGATCATTCTCGTTCATATCTTGCGCCCCCTTTTTGTATCTCTTTCCCCCAGCAAGATGATACAGCGTGATGCATCGCAGCCATTCATCGGATTCCAGAAGCTTCTGACTCAGCTCGGCGGGCAAACCCCAACTTTCGGTCGGCCGCTCATAAAGAGCTTTGCTTAAAGATGGTATGAGTCGCGAAGAGAGGCCTCGAGGCAAAATGACGTCCAGCAGCTCCAAAGCGTTGTCTCTCGAAATTTGCTCTGGAGATAGAAGGCTGGATTCGATGCCTTTCAGCTCGTCTCTATCAGTGAGCAGGATGAGTACAGAGAAGATGATACCTATTATCAGAAGGCAACGATCCCGGAAGAGAACGGATGAGGGGTAATCTATTGTGAAACTTCCGATCCTGGCATTGCCGACAAGGGTCAGCTCTTCGATCAAGCGCTCGACGCATCCAAATACCACCTCTCGATCCATATCAGGAAGCGCTCTCCTCTCCCAGGCAATCATCAGCGCTTTGCCTGCTGCCGATCGCAGCAGGATCGGCTCACCGCTTCTAACCAGTTCGAACAATAAATCGAGGGCATCCGCCCGCCCAACCTTGGCTAGGGCTGTCGCAAGACTCGATCTGTCCTCAATACTGAGGTTCCTGTTCCTTAATAGCTCAGTAAGGGAGGGCCCCGCCTCCGGTGGCATAGCTTCGAGCGCGCGGATAACGTTCTCGCGCAGGATGGATTGGCCCATTTTTTCGACCAACACCGGTATGAGCTCCGGCAATCTCAAGTCCGCGCAGACCGATGCCGCCTCGAGTCTGACTACCCTCGACCTATCGCTCAGAAGGGCTGCGATCGTCTGCTCGTAGCCCTTCCCGCCGATACGACGGATAATGCTGACAGCCGTTACTCTCTCTGCAACCCGTTTGCTCTTCAACATCTCGTTAAGCTTTGGATAGACTAATATGGCCCCATCGAATCCACCAAAACGAATCAAGCCAGCCATAGCTGCCAGCCTGCAAATCGTGACCTCTTCATCCAGAGCCTCTCTCAGCTGTGGGAGAGCTTCTTCCCGCCATATTCCGGCATAGGCCAGGAGGGCCGCGGAACGCACCTTTGGTCTGGAATCCGCAATTCCTCTATCAAAGTGGTCAACAGGGACTTTTGCTTCGCCTGCGCCCAATAGCTCAAAGGCGGTTCGGGCAATTCTTTCGTCTTCTGATTTCGTTAGTTCGCAAACTGTGTCCGCAAGAACTCCCAGCTCTCTGAACCGCAGGAGATCCATGGCAAGGAGAACACGCTCGACCTTCTGTGATTGAAGAAGGCCCTTTAGTACGGCGGCGCTTCCGGGTATGGAAACGAGCCGCTGCAGGTCCCCGGGGTCTACTTCGCCGGCCGTGATTGTGCGGGCCAGGGTGCCTCTATAGAATGGTCGAAGAATGAGCAAACAGATCAGCCAAAGCACGACCAGGGCGGCGGTGATGGGTGCGAAATGATGTATTTCTTTCAAATACCTGACCAGGAGAAGGATCACGGCTCCACCTACCCCGCTGCCAAAGGGAACAACGGCCCCGCTGAACAGGGCCTGAGCCCTCAGACGGACGCGTCTGGGCAGCGGGAGGAAGAGCACCTCCCGCGATGGGAGATCCAAAGTCTCCGAGAAAGCGAGCCGCACGAAATTCAAAAGAGCGGCTGTCAGGACGGCTGGGTGAAAGTAGAATCCTGCACTCATACCGAGGAGACAGACGGGGAGGACAGCGAGACTCTTGAGGACGCCCAGTCGTCCCAGGAGCCAGCCAACCAAGAGGAACTGAATAATCACCTGTGCAATGCCGACATAGCTGTAAAACTGTCCGAAAAAGATGGCCAGTCTCTCTTCCTGCATCGCACGGCTTGCCGTAATCTGAAACTGGTACTCCGAAAGCCTGAAGCAGACAAGCCCAGTAACCACAACAAGCATTATGATGAGCACGTAGGGTCTCCCAAATATCGTCCTCAAAGGCGCCTTTCTCTCCTGTCCGAGGGCTTGCTCCTCGTCTTTAATTGGCTTGGACGAGGTGGAAATTACAGCAGCCCATAGAGCGGAGAGGACTTGCAGACCTCCGAGGACATAGAGCAAATTATCCGTTCCGAGGCCTTTCACCAGCAGCGAGATAAAGTATCCCGATAGAAGGGTGCCGAAGGCAAGTCCACCATTGATATATCCGTACAGCCTTCTTGCATCCCGGGTTGTGAAATAGTCGCCGGCAAAGGAGTAGAACAGCATGATCGAGATGAGGGCGCATGACTCGAGCCATATGACGAAAATGAAGTACAGCCACGTGAAGCTTTCATAGATCGAGATCAGGTATCGAAAAGCGAAAACGGAGATACCCAGGACAATATGGGTGCCCACGAGCAGCTTCAGACGAGGGACTCTGCCCTGGATGAAATCGTAGAACCACGTGAGGAGAGTCGATATCACTGCTGTACCGACATAGACCCAGGGCAGCAGGGTCTTGACTCCCTCTGGGCTGAATCGGCTTAGAAACATGGTGTCCGCTGCCGTGGCGCCTATCGTGTAAAAGAGACCTATTGTTGTGAATTGGAGAAAGAAGAGTTGGACCAGGCCGAACTCGCCAGACCCTATGTGAAATGCCGCTTCAAAGAGGCGCTTAATGATAGAGGGCTTGCTCCGCTGCGCTCTTTTTAGCTTGCCTCTAGGCATACCTTTTCTGTCTTTAAACTCTCTCGAGTGCAACTTTATTGCAATAGAGAACAGCTAGTCTCATATCATATCTACAGCTAAACCTGAGATGAAAGCAGTATACCAGTAATCATCAGTCCACACAACAAATGCACAGAGGCTGATTCCAGCATATCCCTCATTATTGACTGTTAGACGTGTACGACTTATGATTTAGGGCATGAAAAATAAAAAAGATTGGTTGTTATGACTAAGATTATTGCTTCTTTCCTGTTTTTCGTGATTATTTTCACGGTAGCAGCACAGCAGAAAGCCCTTACGGTTACGGATGTTGTAGATCTCGTACTGCAGAAGGAAACTTCGGTTCTACAATCAGAAGAAACTCTGACGGCCTCCCTGAACGACTACAGGAGTCTCTTAGCGAATAAGTATCCCCAATTGAACCTTGCTAGCTCTTACGGGCTGGATTACACTTCAAAGCGGCAGGACCTCTACTATTTGGGGGACTTTGAGCGGTACAAGTTACACTCCGTAAGCCTCGGTTTTACGCTGGATCAGTTGGTACCGACCTACGGCACGCTGTCGTTTGGAGTCAGCTATGAGTTGACATCAAGATTAGGATCGGTCGACTCGGAGGAGCTAGATCCTTTTTACTCGCACAATCCGGCACTCTCCCTCTCCTTCAGTCAACCTGTGCTCCTCAATGGAAAGTTTATCGACATGGGCCTCTACCGGGCCAGCTTTAGAAAGGGTCAGATAGGCTATCAGAGCGCAGCACAGGGCAGCCGTATTTCGAAGAATCAGGCTATTTCCAGCGCTCTCACTTCAATGTTCGATATTGTTAGCCTGCAAAACGAAATTGTAAAGATCAAAAAGGCGATAGCCTTGAAAGAGATGGGACTCGAGAATCTCCAGCACAAGTTCGAACAGGGCCTCGTAGCAGAGACAGAAGTCTGGGAGATGCGGGTGGAGATCGGAAATGAGAAAGAGTTACTCTTAGCGAATGTATACTCCCTCCGAGAAAAGGAGGGGGATCTACGTCTGTCTCTTGGCCTGCTTGAGGATCAGGAGATCAACATAGCGGAGGAGCTCTTTGTGCCTCAATTGAGGTTGGACAATATTAAGAGCCCCGACGAGATATTTCGAGACAACCCCACAATAAGACAATATGAACTGTCGGCAGAGGAGGCGAGTCTCGACAGTGTGATAGACGGTGCCAATGACGCCTCCATTTGGACTCTCTCTATCGCCCTTGCTCCCCGGTATCCCTACGCCCGGCTCTTTGACGCGGATTCGACGTTCGGAGAGGCGATAACGGATTATTTCGATCCCAAGGCGGGTTTCGATCTTGGCTTTATGACTGAGCTTAAGATACCTCTGTACAACGGCTCCAAGTGGAGACACAAAGTCAAGGCCGACAAAGCCACTGAGGCATCCCGCCGCGAAGAGCTTGCTCATCGGAGAAGAGATCTTCTGCTTTCACTGCGGATGCTGCTTCTCATGCAGGAAAATCTGAAGGAGAAAATCCCTTTGCTGGAGGACAACATCAGACTTAGGAAGAAACAGGCCGAGGTAGAGCGAGAGCTTCTAAAGATAGGACAGACAACCGAGCTCGATGTCATTAAACTGGAGATCGAGTATCTGGAAAAGCAGAATGATCTCACAAAGGCAAAAATGGACCTCTATCTTACGGTTCTCGAGACACTCTCTCTCATGGGAGCGAATCTTGAAGAGGTCATCCTTGAGCGATGAATATCTGATACTCTAGGTTATGAAAATAAAAGCCATTGGTAGTTTTATTATCATTACGGCTGTTCTTTTTGTTTCCTGTTTCGGCACAAAAGATTTCCCCGCAGAACGAAGCCGGGCAGCCAATCAAAAAGATCGGACAATCAAAATCGGGCTTGTATGGCCCTTTGAACTCTATAAAGACCTTATTGGTGAAGGTGTCGAGCTTGCCGCTGAGCAGATCAACGAGGCGGACGGTGTTTTGGGGAGGCAGATCGAGCTGGTCGTAAAAGACGATGCCGCCGATATCAACGAAGGTCTGAAGATAGCAGAGAGCTTCGTCGAAGATCCAGATGTGATGGCAGTAATCGGTCACTGCAACTCCTATGTGTCTCTCGCCGTGGCTCTCACTTACGAAACAGGACATCTCATAATGTTCTCTCCCGGATCCACAAATCCTGAATTGACTCAGAAAGGATACAGATACGTATTTCGGAATGTTCCCACAGATGACATGATCGGAAGGGCAGCGGCCCAGGTGTGCGATGAAAAGGGATATGAAAACGTCATAATCTGCTATTCAAGTAATCCATATGGTCTTGGGCTGGCCAACTCTTTCGAGCGCAGCGCCCGCGGCTTGGAGATCAAGATCATAGATCGTTCCTCTTTTAGTCTGGGTGATGCGGCGGAATTCGATTACATCATGGATAAGTGGGAAATTTTCAGCTACGACGCGGTCTTTTTTGCCGGTGTGATTGATGCCGGTCTGACATTTATTGCGCAAACCAGAGAGAGAGAGAAGGAAACGGCCGAACGGTTGGGCCAGGAGCCATTCATTCATCCCATCGTCGGCGGTGACGGCCTGGATTCCGTAGAGCTTTTGAAGTTACCGCAAGAGGTCTCACGCGATGTTTTTATCGTGTCTATGTACAATCCCTACTCTTGGCGCCCTGAAGCCATCACCTTCAACCAGTCGTATATCAAGAGGTACAACCATGATCCGGACAGTTGGGCTGCCTTGGGTTATGATGCTTTGAACATCATCGTAGAGGCGATGCGAAGGGCAGATAGTGTGGATCCTAAAAAGGTGGCCCCTGAGATCCAAAAAATAAAGGACTGGAAAGGTGTCACGGGAACTCACACATTTGATTCAAATGGCGACGTCGTACAAAAGACACTTGTTCTCAAATTCATATACGATGGTGAGTTCAAATACCTTGAGTTCGATTGAGAAATCCGCACAAAGCTACGGGAGGGGCATTCAAGAATGAAAACCTCCGTATTCAGGAAGAGTTCTTTGGACCGGCTATCATCCCCAGAGCAACTGGACCAGCTCATGCGGGTTACGACTCCCAAAGGCTGGCTAGTGCTCTTTGCACTGCTGGCTCTTATCGCGGTTGCTATCGTTTGGGGTCTTTTAGGCAGCGTGTCGATCACTGTTGAGGGTCAGGGTATTCTCATGAAGTCGGGCGGCATACTGAATATCCAGCATATAGCCGGCGGAATGATAAAGGAGATTAAGGTCAAGCCTGGCGATGTAGTGCATCAGGGAGAAGTGGTGGCACGGATTAGCCAGATTGAAATTGTCAACAGGATCAATGAGACCAGGATCAAGCTCAGCGAGCTCGAAAGCAAGCATGTGAGGACAAAGCAATACAGCGAGGAGGACCTGGAGCTTCAGAAAAAATACCTAAGGCAGCAGGAGTTGAATATTCTCGCCACGATTCAAAGCGATAATGAGCAGCTCAAATTCTTGGCTGACAAAGTTGAGGCTTTTGAGGATATTCAGAAAAAGGGAGGCATTTCCAAGCAGCAGGTGGTTGAAACAAAGAGCCAATACGAGACTCTCAAACAGAAGATCGCCGACAACCAGAACAGGCTCAAGGAGCTTCAGTTGAAAGAACTGGAGCTAAGCCAGTCCAAAGAGGCGGAAAGAACCACTTCGGACAGTGAACTCGATGAAACCCGTCGGTCCTTGGGATTGCTGGAGCAGGAGCTGGTGCTGAAATCAGATGTCATGAGCCCCTACACGGGACGAGTGATCGAAGTAATGGTCAATGAGGGAACTTTGATAAATGCCGGCGCACCTATCCTGAGCCTCGAGCCCATCGGACGTGGCATTAAAAGCCTAGAAGCTGTGGTCTATGTACCTTCGGAAGGCAGGAATTTGAAACCTGGTATGGAGGTCCAGGTTGCTCCCGCCGGCATCAAGAAGGAGGAGTTTGGTTTTATCCTGGGAAGGGTTACTAAGGTATCTGATTATCCCTCTTCATCGCAGGGCATGCTGCGCACCTTAGGTAGCGAAAGCCTCGTTAAAAGCCTTACTGACATGGGTCCGGTCATAAGAGTCAATGTGGATCTGGTGCCCTCCTCTAAGACCACAAGCGGTTTCAGGTGGAGCTCTCCGGGGGGACCTCCTCTCACCATTCAAAGCGGAACTGTGTGCAGTGCCAAGATCATAGAGAGGAAGCAAAAGCCCATCAGCCTTGTAATTCCTAAAATAAAAGAGTTCCTTGGCATTTGATCAAGAAGCGAAAATGGCGGATTTCTTTCTAAGAAAGAGAAAGCAGCGGCTTAGAAAAACGACAACAGTGCTCCAGATGGAGGCGGCCGAATGCGGTTCGGCCAGTCTTGGCATGATTCTGGCGTACTATGGACGTTTTGTGCCGCCTGAAGAACTACGCGTCGAGTGCGGCGTGTCGCGTGATGGAAGCAAGGCAAGCAACATTTTAAAGGCCGCGCGCAGGTACGGGCTTGTCGCTAAGGGATACAAGAAAGAACCGAAAGAGCTCAGAACGATGAGCGGGCCGATGATCATCCATTGGAACTTCAACCATTTTGTGGTTTTAGAGGGATTTAGAGGAAAACGAGCGTTCATCAATGATCCGGCCTACGGCCGGCGAACCGTCAGCGCAGAAGAGTTCGATCAGTCCTTTACAGGAGTGGTGCTGGTTTTTGCGAAAGACGAAGGCTTTGAAAGAGGAGGCCAGCAGCTAGGCGTACTGAACTCTCTAAGACCGAGACTAAAAGGAGAGGTTTCAGGAGTTTTCTTTGTCTTCCTAACCGGTTTAGCTCTTGTAATTCCAGGCCTGGTCATTCCTGTTTTTTCAAAAATTTTCGTTGACAACGTTCTACTCAAAGGCATGAAGAGCTGGCTCAGCGTTCTCCTGATAGCCATGGCCGTAACCGCAATTGTTAGGGGACTTCTCGTCTGGCTTCAGGAATACTTCCTTCTCAAGCTGGAGACAAAACTTGCCATCTCGGGTTCTTCAGGCTTCTTCTGGCACGTGCTTCGCCTGCCAATAGAGTTTTTTACCCAACGGCACGCCGGAGAGATTGGAAACAGAGTGGCCATTAACGATTCGGTCGCTTCTCTTATCGGCGGGAAGCTGATCTCATCGGTGCTGGATCTGCTGCTCATCGTTTTTTACGGCGCTCTTCTTATATACTACGACCTCGTGCTGACCGCCGCGGGAGTGATCATCGCTGCTACGAACCTCGTATTCCTCAGAGTTACGTCCAACTATATAAGAGATCAAAATATGCGCCTTCTGCAGGATAGAGGGAAGATCGTCGGCATCTCAATGGGGGGCTTGCAGCTAATAGAAACGTTAAAAGCAAGCGGAAAGGAATCGGAGTTCTTTACCCGATGGGCCGGATATCAGGCCAAGCTTCTGAACTCAGAGCAACAGATGGGCGAAACATCCAACTACCTTTCTGCTGTCCCTGCTTTTCTTACCGCCCTAAACACAGCAGTTATCTTGATTATTGGCGGCTTCCGTGTGCTGGACGGCTTCATCACTCTCGGCACCCTAGTGGCATTTCAAGCTCTCATGGGAAGCTTTCTTAATCCTGTACAGCGCCTCGTGAATCTGAGCGCTCAACTGCAGCAGGCGAAGGGAGAGCTCAACAGATTGGACGATGTGCTGAACTATCGGCTCGATGAGTACACATCAAAAGCGATGCAGGAAACTCAGCACGAAGAAGACTCTAAGTTGGAAGGCTCCCTCGAAATAAAGGACCTTTGCTTTGGATACAACAAAATGGATGCGCCGCTGATCGAGTCATTCAATCTGAACATTCGACCCGGAGCACGGGTCGCATTGGTGGGCATGTCGGGAAGCGGCAAATCGACGGTTGCCAAACTGATCGCCGGGCTCTATGAACCGTGGTCCGGCGAAATACTCTTTGATGGGGAAAAGCGGGCCGAAATACCGAGAACAGTCATGACTGATTCGCTGGCTGTGGTGGATCAGGATATTACGCTCTTCGACGGTACGATTAAAGAGAATCTTACACTGTGGGATACCACGATACTGGAACAGGACGTTGTCCGAGGCGCAAAGCATGCTGAGATACACGAAGACATATCGGCAAGAGCCAGTGGGTATGAGCATCTTCTCGAAGAGAACGGCAGAAACTTCAGCGGAGGGCAGAGGCAGAGGCTGGAGATAGCACGAGCTTTGGCAAAGAATCCGAGGATCCTCATACTCGATGAAGCGACGAGCGCACTGGATCCGCAGACAGAGCAGGTGGTGGATGAAAACATCAGGATGAGGGGATGTACCTGCATTGTGGTAGCCCATAGGCTCAGCACAATAAGGGACTGTGACGAAATCATCGTTATGGATAAGGGAAGAATCGTTGAACGAGGGACCCATCAAAAACTACTTGATGCCAAAGGCCTGTATGCTGATCTCATAAGGATGCAGTAGAAGCAAGAGATGAGCTCAAAAGGAGCGCATGGTTGATAAAGCTGCTCGAGCACAGTGAAAAGATAGCAGTCGAAGCAAACCGTCCGCTGATCCTCGACAACTCTGAGAGGGTATGGGTTGTACTGGAAGGACGGATCGAGGTCTTCGCGGTTAGCTTGAAAAACGGTGAACCCGTCGGTCATCGGAGTCATATCTTTACTGCCGGCCCGGGGGAAACTATCTGGGGCATTTCGCCCGAAAAAAGCGAAGAGCAGATCGGCCTAATAGCTGCCGGCCTGTACGGAACTGTGGTAGCAGAGCTTGTTCTCTCGGAGATCATCAGGCTGTCAAAGCAGAGAAGCGAACTCCCATCTGTGGTTTTGCTCATTGAAAGTTGGATCCGCCGCGCCGTCAGCGGGATCGCCAATCAAGTGTTGCCCAAAAACTATATAGAGCTCGAAGAGGCAGGCGATCTGGCCTTCGAAGAGGGGGCATATGGGCTTTGCAAAAAGGGCGTTTTGTGGATTCGCCACCGATCGGGTTGCTCGGCCTTTAGAGGGTTGGAAGATGCTGAAATCAGTCTCGATTCAGGTTATTTCCCTCTGGCGGAACGCGGGTGCATTCGAGCATCCCAAGATTGCTCCCTGGAGGTGAAAAGCACGATTAAGCTGCTTTCAGAGGATGACGCGTTTGCTGAGATCGACGGCTTTAACCGAAAGCTGTTGGATATCGTTGCAACGTGTGAGCACACGCGACTCCTCCGGGAAAGCCGTCAAATGGGCGATCGAGTGACGCAGGACGAGCGTATCTTGCGGACATCGATGCATAGCCTGACGGAGGTAATGCACCCCTGGCGGGAGACCGAGGCCGCAACCTATGGCGGCGAGTCAGCTCTGCTCTCGGCTTGCCGACTTGTAGGGAGGAAGTACCGCATCGAGATTACGGCTCCCGGAGGGGACAGGCCCAGCCTGGAAGAAATAGCTAACGCCTCTCGGATGCGAATACGGCAGGTTATTCTCAAGGACCGATGGTGGAATGATGATTGCGGTCCTCTGCTCGGATTCCTCGAGGATGGCGACCATCCCGTTGCCCTCCTACCCCTCTCGAAGACCCGTTATCGACTCATTGTTCCAGAAACCGGCCAGCGTGTTGTTGTCAACGAGCAAATTGCCCGGACACTCAAGCCCTTCGCTTATCGCTTCTACAGGCCTCTCCCGCCAAAGGCTATTAAAGCTCTGGATCTTCTGAGGTTCGGCTTCGAAAGCGCCTGGAAGAGCGACTCTGCGATCGTCCTTCTTATGGGATTGCTCGGCGGATTGCTCGGATTGATCACGCCTGTAGCGACAGGCTACATCTTTGATACGATCATACCTCAGGCGGAGCGAGTTCAGCTGACTCAATTAGGCCTGTTTCTGCTGGTCAGCGCCCTGGCGTCCTTTCTCTTTCAGATCGCCCGGGCAATCGCCGTGTTGCGGACAGAATCCCGGATGAATGTAGCCATGCAAGCTGCTGTTTGGGACAGGCTGTTGAGTCTTCCTGTTCCTTTCTTCCGCAAGTTCACTTCGGGCGATCTGGCCACCAGAGCCGGAGGAGTCAACACCATAAGACGGGCTCTGTCCAGCACGGTGACAAACAGCATCTTTTCAGGTATTTTCTCCCTCTTCAGCTTCATACTGCTCTTCTTTTATTCGGCGTTTCTTGCCTGGAGAGCCGCTCTCCTGGTGCTGCTTTCGGTGCTGGTAACCTCCCTCTCAAGCTTAATCACTCTCCGCTATCAACGCGAAATCGCGGAGATTGGCGGCAAGCTGAATGGGCTCGTACTCCAGATTATCGGTGCGATTTCAAAGTTCCGCATCTCCGGCTCCGAGGGGCGGGCCTATTATCTCTGGTCGAAAGATTTTAGTAGAAGAAGAAAACTTCAGTTCAAGGCTGAAACGGTTTCCAATGCCTTCTCGATTTGGAATGCCATCTTTCCCGTTGTGGCCTCGATGGTCCTTTTTTATCTTGTCGTGACGTCAGCTAAGGTAGAGCTTTCAATAGGCAACTTCCTGGCCTTTAATTCGGCATTTACCAGCTTCACGAGCTCCATGCTGAGTCTTTCGGGTACACTGCTTGGAGTACTCTCCATACTTCCTGTGTATCACAGGACGAAGCCTATACTAGAGACACTTCCGGAATACGACGATACGAAGAGCGATCCCGGTGAACTGAGGGGGGACATCGAGGTAGGCCACGTCAATTTCCGGTACGACCTGGAGGGTCCGGTTATCCTTGATGATGTCCATTTGAGCATCGGGCAGGGTGAGTACGTGGCACTGGTTGGTCCTTCCGGTAGCGGGAAGTCAACGCTGCTGCGGCTGCTTCTCGGCTTCGAAGAGCCCGAGTCAGGAGCCGTGTATTTCGACGGTCAAGATCTATCCACTCTCGATCTGAGAGCTGTGCGGAAACAGATCGGCGTGGTGCTTCAGAACGGAAAAATCTTGTCTGGTGATATCTTCAACAACATCATTGGCGCCTCGACGCACCTGACAGTCGGGGATGCCTGGGAGGCTGCCAAGGCAGCCGGCCTGGCCGATGATATCCGAGCCATGCCAATGGGGATGTACACCTATATCAGCGAAGGCGGAACGACCCTCTCGGGTGGTCAGAGGCAGAGGCTTCTCATTGCCCGGGCCATTGTTAGTAAGCCTCGAATAATTTTTTTTGACGAGGCAACGAGCGCCCTCGATAACAGAACGCAGGAGATCGTAAGCAGAAGCCTAGAGAGGCTTAACGCGACGAGAGTGGTCATCGCTCACCGATTGAGCACTGTTATGAATTCGGACAGGATCGTGGTCCTGGTAAAAGGCAGAGTCGTTCAGGAAGGTCCGTACGGCACGCTTATTGAAAAAAAAGGAGCTTTTGCAGACCTGGCTAAGAGGCAGCTGGCTTAGGAGGGTGTTTTTTTTGACGAAGAAAGTTCGATAACACTGGAGGATCGACCATGAAGAAAGTTCTCTATATCTTTGGGCAGCTGACTGACGAAGACATCGAATGGCTGATTGCCAACGGAAGGAGGGAGAAGTTTGAGTCCGGCTCGGTAATCATTCAGAAGGGCCGCAGAATCGATATGCTGTATATTGGACTGGATTGCAGGTGTTCGGTCTTCTACGGGGATAACGACGAGATCAAAGTGGCGGAGCTAGGAGCTGGTGAGATTGTGGGTGAAATGTCGTTTATCGACTCAAGCCCCCCCTCAGCCACTGTGAAGATCGAGCAGGACTCTATAGTATATTCGATACATCGCGACAAGCT